>NZ_JBFAIA010000321.1:0-3855 GCF_040654455.1 Nonomuraea sp. NPDC050691 | reverse complement strand
ACGCCCCCCCACTCGAGCTCGCCGCGGCCCCCCCCCCCGCCCCTCACCCCGGGCCGGGGCGGGGGGGGCCCCCGGCCCCCCCCCCCCCACGCCCGGACCGCTGCCCGGGAAGGGCGGTCAGGAGGTGCGTACCGGGAGGTTGGTCAGGCCGTGCATGAGCAGGCCCGGCCGCCAGGCGAGACGGTCCTCGGGGACGGCGAGCCGGAGGCCGGGGAATCGCTCCAGCAGGTGGCCGAAGGCGACCGCGCCTTCGGCCCTGGCCAGGGGGGCGCCGAGGCAGTAGTGGATGCCGTGCCCGAAAGCGACGTGCTGGCCCGGAGCGCGGGTGACGTCGAGGCGATCGGGCTCGGCGAACCGCGCCGCGTCCCGGTTGGCCGACAGGAAGGAGACCAGCACGAGCTGACCTTGCGGGATCTCCGTGCCGCCGATGGTGACGGGCTCCTTGGTGAATCTGAGGGTGGACGTGCTGACCGGCCCGTCGAAGCGGAGGAGCTCCTCGATCGCGCCCGGCAGCAGTCCCGGATCGTCGCGGAGCTTGGCGAGCTGCTCCGGATGGCGCAGGAGCGCCAGCATGCCGTTGCAGATCAGGTGCACGGTCGTCTCATGGCCGGCCACGGTGAGCAGGAACGCGGTGTCGACGAGCTCGCGCCCGCTCAGCGCGCCCTCCTCGTCCTGGGCCTGCACCATGGCGCTGAGCAGGTCATCGGCCGGCTCGGTCCGCCTGGCCTCGCAGAGCTCGCCCAGATACGTGGTGAAGTCGACGGCGGCTCGGACGACCTCCTCGGGGTCCAGCACGGCACCCTCGATGGTGGTGTTGGACCACTTGATGAGCCGGGGCCAGTCGTCCTCCGGGATGCCGAGCAGCTCCCCGACCACCATGGCGGGCAGCGGCACGGCGTAGTCGCGCAGCAGGTCGAACTCCTCGCCCACCTTGTCGAGAAGGCCGGCGCTGATCTGCTCGATGCGGGGGCGCAGCGCCTGCACGCGCCCGGCGGTGAACACCTTGCCCACCAGCCTGCGCAGCCGTGCGTGGTCGGGCGGGTCGACGAAGAGCATGTTGTGGGGCACCACGGCCTCGTAGCCGCTGCTGTCGCCGCCCTCCAGCTCGTTCGCCTTGATCATGTGCGGGTTGTTCGTGAAGTCCTTGCTGAGGCGCGGGTCGGTGCAGGCCACCTTGACGTCGTCGTAGCGGCTCACCACCCAGACCCGTACGCCCTGCGGTGTGGCAGTGCGGAAGACGGGCCGTTCTGCGCGGAGTCGCGCATAGACCGGATGCGGGTCACGCGCATAGTCCTGATCGAACAGCGTCTCGACCATCGTCGCCCTTCCGTGTGCGGAAACAGATCCTTGTACACCTTGGACATGCCGAAGGTCATCTGACCAGGGCCTGCCAGGAGGGAGGCATGTTGCGGCCGACCTCGATCCCCGAGAACACCGACGGCTCCTGCGCCCCGTGCTTCCTCGCCCAGGCGGCCATCTGCGCCAACCCCTCGGCCAGCGGCACCGAGTCCGCGCCCACCCCTGAAATCTCCTTCGCCTTGTCGGGCGAGGAGAAGGCGTGCACCACCAAGTGCCTGGCCTCCAGGTGCCGCACCCGCAGCGGCGCGTCCAGCGCCTCCGCGACGGCTCTGGCCAGGATGACGTACGGCAGGCCCTTGCCATAGCCAAGCAATTGGGGCGTTCTCGCAGATGGGGCAGGCTCGTGAAGCGAGCGGGCTTCGCTGGTGAGTTGTGAAAGCTCTCGGCCGGACCCAGGAGATTGGTGACGGAACCTCAGAGGTGTAACGCCATACGCTGTCTGCGATCGAGGGCTCGCCTGCGACCACCGGCTACGCCGTCCGACCGCCGGACGGTGGCGATCCCCGCCGCCGTCCCCATCCCCTCGCCTCGTTCTTGCAAACGATCCGGCTCACAGGCACGCTCGCCCAGGTCCCCCGTCGGGAGTTCATCTACTGCTCCGGATGGGAAGATCGGACGCCGTTCGCTGAACTCCGCACCCGGCTCCAAGCCGATCCCGAGTGGCAGGTCCACGACCTCCCAACCAGCCACGACGCAATGCATGAGGCCCCGGAGGCGGTCGCTGCACTACTGCTCGGCGAATGCATCGCGGATGCGTCGACGCACAGACGACAGGCTCGCCATTGAGGGCCACACAAGCCCAGTTCATCCGGCCCCTGATCATTCATGCCGTCGTCTGGGGCCACGGCGTCCCCGGGATCACTCACCCCGCGCGCGTGGCAGAGATCGGGAGGCCGAGTAGGGGTGTAGAGGACCCATATCGTTTCCCGGCCGAGGGCGTCTACCGGTTCTACTTCCAGTGCCACCCCATCGAGACTGCCTGGTTGTTGATCCGCTGAGCGTTCTTTCTCAAGAAGCCGGGGCTCGTCTCTGGCAGCTCCGCCGCCGGGTCAAGGCAGCCGCGGCGGTGAAGGCTAGGGCCGCGCACCCGCACTGGGCAAGGGCCGTGGAGTTGGGCACCGACGGCAGGTCCCCTAGATCGCCCAGGGCCGCCGCGGGCAGGAACAGCAGCAGCGCCGCCCGCCGACCCACGGCGGAGCGGCATGCGTACCCGGCCGCCAGCGCGACCACGATCAGCCACGGCACCGGCTTCCAGCTCGTGATGACGTGATCGGCGATCGCGTCCACCCAGCGCGCGCGCACGATGGCCTTGCTGGCGATGAGCGCCACCAGGGCGAGCGGCCCCCACAGCAGAAAGGCGCCCCGGGGAACCAGCTCGACCGCGCGGTAGGCCACCGGCATGAAAGCGATGACCAGCGCCATCACCTCGGCCAGCAGGAGAGGGCCGTAGTTCGGGAAGAACAGCCTGTCCAGATTCAGTTCAGGGGCCGGGTGGCCGGCCTGATGCAGTGTGAACGCGACCACGGCGAGCACGGCGATCCACCGGCGGCCGAACAGCACGGCCAGCGCGGGCAGGGCCGCGACCAGGGCCGGCTCGGTCAGAAAACGGATCGAGCTCGGTTGCTCCAGGAAGGCCGCACCGTAACGCAGGGATTCGGCGACCCGCAGCGACACGGTCGCCACCTCGGCGACCAGCATCAGGAACGGCCATAGCGCCACGGCGACGGCCAGCCCGTCGCGCCAGGCGCCCGCCGAGACCGCGCCGAAGGCCCGCCGGGCGTGCACTCGCGCCGCACCCCGCAGCAGGTCGGCCACGTCAGCCAGGTCCGGGCGGGTCTGTCCGGGCCGTGCCCCCGCCTGCAGCACTCCCATCATCTCCACTTCGTGCCGCGCCCGGTGGTCGCGGGGATAGCAGGCCAGCAGCCGCCGGTAGCGGGCTTCGAGCGGGCTCATGCCGTTCCTCCCGAGCCGATCGCGCGCAGGCGTGCGGTGGCCGCCTTGGCGTGCCTGCGCATCCGCTCGGCCTCCGCCGCCAGTCTCGCCGCACCGTCGCCGGTCAGACGGTAGTAGCGGCGCACCCGGCCGTCGATGATCTCCTCTCGGTCCTCGGTGATCAGGCCCTCTTCCTGGAGGCGGTCGAAAGCGGCGTACAAGGTGCCGGCACGCAGGCGAACCTGGCCGTCCGAGATGCGTTCCACGTCGGTGATGACGCCGTATCCGTGGCGCGGACCGGCAGCTAGCGCGGTGAGGATCAGGAAGGTCGGCTCCTGCATCTGTCTCATGTGATCAATATATACCGATCATCTACTCATCGGCGAGCGACGGTCACAACCATTGAGGGTCAAGATGGGTCGCATGACGACGCCTTTGAGGGGCATGGACTGCTGACCGTACTGGCGCTGGTGGCGAGGGGGTGCGGTGGCGCGCCACCCCCCCCCCCCCTCACGCAATGTACGGGGGCCTGGACACCCACACCGCCCATGACAACCAGTGACG
>NZ_JBFAIA010000320.1:0-3915 GCF_040654455.1 Nonomuraea sp. NPDC050691 | reverse complement strand
CGCGCCCGCCCGGCGCGCGGCCAGGAACAGCCGGCCGGCGACGACCGCCTCCAGCGTGAACACCAGCGCGGCGACCGTCTCGGCCGCCACGAGCAGGGGCACCGGCGGACGGACCCCCGACACGAGCAGCACGGCCAGGAGGAACTCGGCGGGCACGACGGCGTAGAGGGCGGCACGCGCGAACCTCACCATGACACGGCCCTCACCATGACGACGAGCCTCACCATGACGCCGGCTCTCCGGGGCCCTCAACACGACGTCCGCTCGCGCAGCCGCTCCATGAGCTGCCGCAGCACCGCGGCCTGCGCGGACGTCATCTCCCCCGCGAGCGTCTCCAGCCACCGGTCGCCGTCGGTCACCGGCGAGCCGCCCGCCGCCGGGTCACGACTGTTCTCGATCATGGCGGAGGCCATCGCGTCGGTGATGTGCCCGGCCAGGTCGGCGGCGAGCCCGGCCACCCTGGGGTCGTCCGGGTCGGCGCCGGCGAGGTCGTCGAGCCGCCGGTAGAGGTCGAGCCCGCCGGCGAGCGTGTCCGGCTCGGTGAGGGGCCGCATCAGCTCGACCACCGCGCTCTCGCCCTCCGGGCCGCCCATGGCGCTCGCCAGCGTCAGCATCTGGCGGTCCAGCTCGGCGAAGCGCGATCCGTCGAGGGACAGGCCGCGCAGCACGTCGGCCATGCCGGCCGACATGAGGGCGCCGGATCCCTCGTCGGCGCGGGCGAGCAAGGCGGCCAGGCGGGCGCGCCTGGCCGCGATCGCCTCCTGCTCCCTGGCGAGGTCGGCGTCCAGTTCCTGGAGCATCTCGCGCAGGTCGCGGCCGTCGTCGTCGGCCAGGACGTCCCGCAGCTCGTCGAGGGAGAGCCCCAGCCGGGCGAGCTGCCGGACGCGGGCCAGGGCCACCGCGTCCGCGAGCCGGTACTCGCGGTAGCCGTTGGCCTGCCGCGCCGGCTCGGGGAGCAGGCCGATGTGGTGGTAGTGGCGCACGGTCCGGGTGGACACCCCGACCAGCGCGGCGAGTTCGCCGATTCTCATGACCTCAATGAGACACGTTGACGTCGCGTCAAGGTCAACCCGTGATCGGGAAGGCCCGCGGGGCGGGCCCTAGAGCGTCAGGCTGGGCTTGAGCTGCTTGAAGCGGGCCAGCAGCCCGTTGACGAACTGCGGCGACTCGTCCGTGGACAGCTCGCCGGCCAGGTGGACCCACTCGCTGATGACCACGCCCTCGGGCACGTCGGGCATCCAGAGCAGCTCGTAGGTGCCGCCGCGCAGGAGGTTGCGGTCGACGGCGGGCATGCGCTCGAGGGTCCAGCCCTCGGCGTAGGTGGTGATCAGCTCGTCGATGCGCGCCTGGTGGCGGGCGACGCCCTCGACGAGGGCCGAGGTGTACTCGTTGACCGGCGGCTCCTGCCGCTCCACCCGCTCGGCGAGGATCTTGAGGGGATCCTCGCTACGGATCTCGGCCTCGAAGAGGATGTCGAGCGCGCGCCTGCGTGCCTTGCCCCGTGCCGACACCTCAGGCCCGGCCGAGGTATTCGCCGCTGCGGGTGTCGACCTTGACCTTCTCGCCGGTGGTGATGAACAGCGGCACCTTGATCTCGGCGCCGGTCTCCAGCGTGGCCGGCTTGGTGCCGCCGGTGGAGCGGTCGCCCTGCAGGCCGGGCTCGGTGCTGGCGATGGTCAGCTCGGCCGCCGCGGGCAGGTCGACGTAGAGCGCGGCGCCCTCGTTGAAGGCGACCGTGGCCAGGGTGTTCTCCAGCATGTAGTTGGCGGCGTCGCCGACCGTGCGGGCGGAGACGTTGACCATGTCGTAGGTCTCGGTGTCCATGAACACGAAGTCGTCGCCGTCGCGGTAGGAGTACTGCATCTCGCGCTTGTCGACGTTGGCCACGTCGACCTTCACGCCGGCGTTGAAGGTCTTGTCCACGACCTTGCCGGACAGGACGTTCTTGAGCTTGGTGCGCACGAACGCACCGCCCTTGCCCGGCTTGACGTGCTGGAACTCCACAACGGCCCACAGCTCCCCGCCGTCGAGCTTCAGCACCATGCCGTTCTTGAGGTCGTTGGTCGTCGCCACTCGTTTTCTCCCGCGTGCGGCCGCTCTAAAGGACGAGCAGCTCCTTGGTCGTCTTCGTGAGGAGTTCCGGCTCGCCCTCACGTGTCACGAGGGTGTCCTCGATGCGAACGCCGCCCTGACCGGGCAGGTAGACCCCCGGCTCGACGGTGATCGGAACTCGATCCTCTAGTCTACCGGTCCGCGACGGGCCCAGGAACGGCTCCTCGTGGATCTCCAGGCCGACGCCGTGGCCCAGGCCGTGCCGGAAGTGGCCGCCGTGCCCGGCCCGCTCGATGACGGAGCGGGCCGCCGCGTCCACCTCGCGGACGTCGGCGCCGGGGACGAGCGCCTCGCGCCCCGCGCGCTGGGCGGCGGCGACGAGGTCGTACAGCTCGCGCTGCCAGGCGGCGGGCTCGCCGAGGCACACGGTGCGGGTCATGTCGGCGTGGTAGCCCTCGTACACGGCTCCGAAGTCGAGGGTGACGAGGTCGCCCGCCATGAGCGGCCTGGTGGTGGGGCTGTGGTGCGGCACGGAGCCGTTCTCGCCGGCCGCGACGATCGACTCGAACGCGGGACGGGTGGCGCCGAGCTCGGCCATGCGCGCCTCCAGCAGGCGGGCGACCTCGCGCTCGGTCAGCCCGGGGCGGATGGCGCAGCAGACGTCGGCGAAGGCCTGGTCGGTGATGGCGCAGGCGGTGCGCAGCAGCTCCAGCTCCTCCTCGTCCTTGACGGCGCGCAGCCCCTCGACGACGTGCTCCAGCGGGACGAGCGCGTCGCCGCCCAGGCGGTCCAGCAGCCGCCGGTACGTGGCGACGCTCATGCTCGCGGCCTCGATGCCCGCCCCGGGCACGGCCAGCGTCCCCGCCGTGTCGACGGCCTCGACGACCGGCACGCCCAGGGCCTGCGCCCGTTCCACGTACCGGTTGTCGGTGGCCAGCGTCGCCGAGCCGTCGGCCCCGACGAGCACGGCGGCGTTGGAGCTGTCGAGGCCCGTGAGGTAGCGCACGTTGACGGAGGAGGTGACGAGGAGGGTCTCGACGCCGTGGGCGGGCAGGGCCGCGGCCAGCCTGGCCCGCCGCTCGGAGTGGATCGTCATGGCGTCAATGTACGTCAGAGCCGCCAGTCGCCCATGAAGTCGGGCAGCGGGCCGGAGGTCGGCACCTCGCCCCTGGCCTGGGCCTGCCTCAGCTCGGCCATGACCTCCCTGATCTGGCCGCGGCCGGCGGCGTCGCGGCCCCGCTCGAAGCTCTTGGCCGCCTTCCTGAGCTTCTTGCGGGCGTTGTCGGCGACGCGCGGGTTCACGTCGCCGATGGCCCGCTGTGCCGTCAGGGCGTTGTCGAAGGCCCACAGCCACGCCGACCACCCGCCCGGCGGGACGACGCCGCTGGTCAGCGTGGCCTTCGGCTGGCCGGTCCCCGCGAGGGAGGTGGGCTCGTCCGACGGGATCACGACCTTGGGCGTGGTCGACGGGAGCGTGGTCGGCTCGGGGGTGGGGATCTCGGGGGTGGGCTCGACGGTGGCGGCCGGGGTCGGGGTGGGGGCCGCGGTGGGCGTGTTCTTGGAGCCGCCCCACACCACGAACGCGACGGTAATGGCCACGATCACCGCGATCGCCACGCCGAGCTGCAGGAACAGCTTCCGGTTGGAGCCGGCCTCGCGCCCGTCGGCCGGCAGCGCGTCGTAGACGGCGGTGTCGCCGGCGCGCGGCGGGTCGTGCGGACCTCCGCCGGGCGGCGCGGGGAGCGGGCTCGCGCCCGCCGCGCGCGGTGGCGCGCCGGGCGACGTGGCGGGCGGGCCGCGCGGGGCGGCGGGGACGTCGGGGGGGGGTCCGGCGGGCGGGGGCGGCCGGGGGCGGGGACGGGG
>NZ_JBFAIA010000319.1:0-3947 GCF_040654455.1 Nonomuraea sp. NPDC050691 | reverse complement strand
CGCCTCCGCGTGCGCCGAGAGCATGGCCGGTGAGGCGGCGGACGACGACCCCTTGGCGGTGACCCGGACCGGCTCGGAGTCGGGGCCGTCGCCCGAGGCGTTCGTGGCCGCCACCTTGAAGTCGTAGGCGTGCCCGGCGGTGAAGGGCCCGAGGTGGGCGGAGGCGGCGGTGGCCGGGTAGGCGAACTTGGTGTACGCGCTCTGCCCGGCGGTGACGTCGCGGTAGTACACCCAGTAGTAGACGTCGCCGATCGCGGTCCAGGCCAGGTCGACGGTGCCGTCCGCCTGCGCGGCGGCCGTCAGGCCGGTCACCTTGGGCGGCAGCGGCGGCATGGGCCTGGCCTGCGCGACCGCGCTGGAGGCCCCTTCCCCGGCCTGGTTGATCCCGCTCACCCTGAACTCGTAGGTGTGGGTGTTGACCAGCGGCTCCACGGTCAGCGCCGGATCGTTCACCGGGTACGGCAGTTGCCGGAAGCTCTCGCCGGCGGTGACGTCGCGGTAGTACACCCAGTACATCTCCGCCCCGACCGGCGCGGTCCAGGCCAGCCGGACGCTCCTGTCGCCGGCGGAGGCGGTGAGCCCGGCCGGTGCGGCGGGCGGCGTGACCTTGGCGACCGCGCTGACCACGGCGCTCGCCGTCCCCTCGCCGCCGTCGCCCACGGCGGTGACCTTGAACTCGTAGGTGTTGCCGCTGATCAGCGAGCCGACGTCGGCGGGCGGGCGTTCGACCGGCGTGTCGACCCGGGAGAACGAGGTGTGCCCGGCCGTCACGTCGCGGCGGTGGACCCAGTAGGCCCGAGCCCCCGGCGACGCCGTCCACGAGAGGCGGACGGAGCCGTCGCTTCGCGGGGTCGCGGTGAGGCCGGTCGGCGCGGCGGGCGGGGCGACCCGCGGCGTCACGCTGACCGTGTTGCCCGCCGGGCCCTCGCCGGCCTCGTTGGCCCCGGTGACCCTGAACTCGTAGGTGTCGCCGCTCAGCAGCGGCTCCACGCGCATGGTGGTGTCCTCGACCGGAGCGTCGATCCGGGTGAACGCCGTCTCGCCCGCCGTGACGTCGCGGCGGTGGACGTAGTGGACGTCGGCCCGGGCGGCGGCCGTCCAGGACAGGGTGACGGCGCCGTCGGCCTGCGCCGTGGCCGTCAGGCCCGTGGGCGCGCCGGGCAGGGCCAGCGTCACGGTCGCCTGCGCGAGGTTGGTGGGCGGGCTCTCCCCGACGGTGTTGACGGCCGTGACCTTGAACTCGTACGTGTGCGCCTTGCGCAGTCCGCTCAGGGTGATCGTGGTGGCGAACCGGTCGTCGGCGGGGACCTCCGCGAAGAGCGTCTCCCCGGCGGTGACGTCGCGCTGGTAGACGCGGTACGTGACGCCGCCCTCGGCGGCGGTCCAGGCCAGCGTGACGTCACCGTCCGCGCTCGCCGTCGCCCGCAGGCCGGTGGGCGCCGCGGGGACGGCCCGTCGCCCGCCGACCGTGACGGTCGCGCTCGGCGGTCCCTCCACGCCGCCCGTCGTGACCGCCCTGACGTGGTACGCGTAGGTGTGGCCGTCCGTGAGGCCGGGGTCGAGGCGCTCGGTGGTGATCGACGGGTCGCCGACCCGGGTGAGCGCCGTCTGCCCGGCGGTGACGTCGCGGCGGTACACCCAGTAGTTGAGGTTCGACCCGGCGGGCGCGGTCCAGGTGAGCTGCGCCGCGCCGTCGCCGGTGGCGGTGGCCTTCAGCCCGGTGGGCGCTCCCGGGACGGTGGACGGGTCCGGGACCGGCGGGGGCCAGGCCACCTCGTGGAAACGCGGCCGGTAGATGCGCACGTCGCGGAAGTGGGCGTCCGAGTCGAAGGTGTTGACGTCGTACGAGATCAGCAGCTTGCCGGGCGCCGACAGCTCGGGGTGGGCGCGCCCGACGTAGATGAACTGGCTGGGGTCGAGCTTCGGCTCCTTCGCCTCGATGAGGTATGCCGGGCCGGTGAACGGCCCGGTGGGGGAGCCGGAGACGTAGGCGACGATCCAGTTGCTGAAGAGCTGGTTGCTCTCCTGCGTCACCAGCACGTACTGGTCGCCGGCCTTGGTGACCGACATTCCCTCGCCGGCGCCGCTGAGCAACCGCGCCGAGGCCGACTCCTGCGCCGACCAGCCGCCGCCGGTCCAGTACTCCCAGGAACTTCTGCCCGTCGGCCGCCTCGCTGCCGTAGACGTAGGTGAAGGAGCCGTCCTCCAGGATCGCCGAGCCCCAGCCGATCCTCCCCGACACGGGCAGCGCCTTGACGGAGGTCAGCGTCAGGCCCGGCAGGGCGAAGGTGGCCAGCGCGTTGCCGACCAGGCGGAAACCGAGGGGCGTCCCGTCGCCGGTGGCCGCGTAGGTGCCGTACACGACCTTGAGGGTGTCGCCCTCGACGGTGGCGTCGCCCAGCCAGTGGAAGTCGGACCCGGAGGCGGGCTTCACCAGGGCCGTCGGGGCGCTCGCGGTGCCGCCGTGCAGGGTCGGGCCCAGCGTCCTGCCGGTCTGGACGACCATGGTGTTGTTGACGAGGGGCGTGTCGGCGGGCCGGGAGTAGTCGTCGTTGACGGTCCCGAGGAAGGTGTCCGACCACAGCCAGGCGATCCGGCCGTCCGGCAGGGGCACGGTGACCGTCGAGTCGCCGCCCGTCCAGTGGCCGCCCGCGTCGCCGTAGTCCGCCCACATGGTGGTCAGCTCGGCGGGCGTCATGGGCGCCGCCGCCGCGGTGGCGGGGCCGGCCGCGAGGGCGGGCGCGGCCGGGGGGGCGGCCGCGCCCGCCGTGCGGGCCGCGGAGGCGGACGTGGGCGGGTGGGGGGCCACGTCCGCGGCGGCCGCCGCGACGCCCGGCGGAGCCTCGACGAGACCCGCGGCGAGCAACCCCGTGGTGAGCAACAGGGAGAGGGCCAGGCTGGCCCACCGGCGACGGGACACGGGCGGCTCCTAGAGGCGCGCGGCTTCGGGCCGAACCTAGATCGTTAACCGGGCCGGCGGGAACAGGGCGCGTGACTCAATCTCGGCGCGCCGCCCCGTCCGTGGATTGAGTAGGGCTACTCAGGCGTACCGACAGTGACCTGCACTCCTCATTGCGCGACATGTCAGGAGACGTCTGGCTGGGCGCGGAACTCGCTGGTACGTTGCGCGTGTGCTGCATGGTCGCGCCGTCGAGCAGACAACCGTCGACCGCCTGCTGGCCGGCGCCCGGGCCGGCGCCGGCGCGGCGCTGGTCGTCCGCGGCGAGATCGGCATCGGCAAGACGGCCCTGCTCGGTCACGCCGCGGCGCGGGCGGCGGAGCACGGCATGCGCGTCCTGCGCTGCACCGGGGTCGAGTCCGAGGTGGAGCTGCCCTTCGCGGCCCTGCACCTGCTGCTGCGCCCGTTCCTGTCGCTGGCCGAGCGCCTGCCCGCGCCTCAGGCGGCCGCGCTGCGCGGGGCCTTCGGGCTGTCGGAGGAGCGCGAAGGCGACCGGTTCCTCGTCGGCATGGCGGCCCTCACCCTGCTGGCGGACGTGGCCGCCGATCGTCCGCTGCTGTGTCTCGTGGACGACGCCGAGTGGGTGGACCGGTCCTCGGCCGAGGCGCTGCTGTTCGCCGCCCGCCGCCTGGACGCCGAGCGTGTCGTGATGCTGTTCGCGGCCGGTGACGACTTCGCCGCCGGCGCCGTGCCCGAGCTCCGCCTCCGTGAACTTGACCGCCGGGCCGCCCTCGCCCTCCTGACCGCCCGCGCCGCCGAGCGCGGCGACGCAGAGGGGGACGACACTGAGGGGCGCGACGCCGAGCGGGGCGATGTCGAAGGGGTGGCCGTGCGGGCGCCGGCGCCGCCGGTGCTGGAACGGCTGCTGGACGAGGCCGCGGGCAACCCGCTCGCCCTGCTGGAGCTGGCCGCCGCGCTCACCCCCGGGCAGCGCGCCGGCGGCCTGACCGCCCTCCCGCTGGCCACGGGCGCGGCGGCGCCGACGAGC
>NZ_JBFAIA010000318.1:0-3988 GCF_040654455.1 Nonomuraea sp. NPDC050691 | reverse complement strand
GGAGTTCGAGCGGGTGCCGTTCGGCCATCCCCTGTGGATCCTCTACTCCAGCGGCACCACCGGGCTGCCCAAGCCGATCGTCCACGGCCACGGCGGCGTGGTCCTGGAGCACCTGAAGTCCCTCTCCTTCCACCAGGACCTCGGCGAGGGGGATGTGTTCTTCTGGTACACCACCACGGGCTGGATGATGTGGAACTACCTCATCGGCGCCCTGCTGGTGGGTGCCGTCCCGGTGCTCTACGACGGCTCGGCCACCCATCCCTCCCCGGCCACCCTGTGGCGGATCGCCGCCTCCGAGGGGGTGACGTACTTCGGGGTGGGCGCGCCGTACATCATGGCCTCGCTGAAGTCGGGGCTGCACCTCGAGGGGCTGGAGCGGCTGCGCGGCGTCGGCTCCACCGGGTCGCCGCTGCCGCCCGAGGGCTTCGCCTGGGTGACCGAGGAGCTGCCGGGCGTGCCGATCGGCTCGTTCTCCGGCGGCACGGACGTGTGCACGGGCTTCGTGGGCGCGACCGTGCTGCACCCCATCCGCGCGGGCGTCATCCCGTGCCGATCGCTGGGCGCCGCCGTGGAGGCGTACGACCCCGAGGGCCGGCCGGTCGCCGGCGAGGTGGGGGAGCTGGTGCTCACCCAGCCGATGCCCTCGATGCCGGTCATGTTCTGGAACGACCCGGACGGCGAGCGCTACCGCGACAGCTACTTCGACGTCTACCCGGGCGTCTGGCGCCACGGCGACTGGATCAAGATCGACGAGGACGGGAGCTGCGTCATCTACGGCCGTTCCGACTCGACCCTCAACCGGGGCGGCGTCCGGATGGGCACCAGCGAGTTCTACCGGGTGGTCGAGCGGTTCGAGGAGATCGCCGACAGCCTGGTCATCGACACGGGCGTGCTCGGCCAGGAGGGACGGCTGCTCCTGTACGTGACGCTCGCCGAGGGCGCCGAGATGACCGACGAGCTGACCCGGGCCCTGTGCGCCGCGCTGCGTGACGAGCTGTCGCCCCGGCACGTGCCCAACGAGATCCGGGCGGTACCGGGGATCCCGCGCACGCTGTCGGGCAAGAAGCTGGAGGTGCCGGTCCGCAAGATCCTGCTCGGCACCCCCGTCGAGCAGGCCGCCAACCCCGACGCCATGGCCAACCCGGAGGTCCTGGAGCACTTCCGGCCCTCAGACCCCCTGCGGGAGCCGGAACAGGCGTGACGGGTCGTAGGCGGCCTTGACCTGGGCCAGGCGGGCGGCGTTCGGCCCGTAGTAGGCGGCGCGCCAGTCCTTCAGGTCCGGGTCGATGTAGTTGACGTACGCGTGGTCGCCGAGGTGCGGGGCCATCGCGGTGTGGATCCGGCGCAGCCAGGAACGGTCGGCGCCCTCCTGGTAGTACTGCACGCTGTAGAGCGCCGCCCGGTGCGGGAAGGCGGTCGCGTCCGGCCGCACCCGCGCCACGGCGCCGCCCATGGCGTCGATCAGCACCGAGTGCGGGCCCGGCCGGTTCACCTCGGCCACCATCGCGCGCACCCCCTCGGGGGTGAGCGGCCGGTAGGCGAGGTGCGACTTGGCGGCGAAGCTCGCCCGGCCCAGCCGGCCGTGCGGCGAAGGGTGGCACTGGTCCACGGTCAGCGTGGAGCAGCCGCCCATCACCTTCATCGCCTGGAGGTACGACGTCCGGTAGACGTTGCGGGACGTCGGCCGGCCGATCCGGGCCACGACGGGCGCGAGCAACCGGTCCAGCTCGGCCCTGGAGCCCTGGTGGACCCCGGTGATCCGCACCTCCGGCCCGCCCGGGTCGCGGGTGAGGTGCAGCGTGGACCACAGGTCGTCGGGCGCGCCGGGCGCCCACCCCTGCCAGGCCGTCAGCGCGGCGCCCGCCTTGGCCCACGGCCAGCGCAGGAAGAAGACGTTGAGGTCGCGCGTGGCGTGGGTGCGGAACGTGAACGACACGGCCACGCCGAAGTTGCCGCCGCCGCCTCCCCGGCACGCCCAGAACAGGTCCGGGTGACGCCGCTCGTCGCAGTCCAGGATCCGCCCGTCGGCCGTCACGATCCGTACCGACTCCAGCGTGTCGCAGGTCAGCCCGTACTTCCTGGACAGCACGCCGATGCCGCCGCCCAGCGCGAGGCCGCCCACCCCGACCGTGGGGCAGGTGCCCGCGGGGATGCCCACCCCGTGCCGGGCCAGCGTGGAGAACACGTCGATCAGCTTGGCCCCCGCCCCGACCGTCGCCCGGCCCTCCGCGTAGCGGACCTTGTTCATCCGGGAGACGTCCACCACCAGGCCGGTTCCGGTCGACCAGCCCGCGTAGGAGTGGCCGCCCGAGCGGGCGGTGACCGGCAGCCCCCGCGCGCGGACGAACGCCAGGCTCGCCGCCACGTCCGCGGCGCTCTCGCAGTAGGCGACGCCGCGCGGCCTGATCCGGTCGAAGACCGGGTTGAACAGGCGGCGGGCCGTGCCGTAGGCGGAGTCGCCGGGCAGCACCAGCGTGCCCGTCAGACCGCGCCGCAGCTTCGCCCAGTCGGGCGCCTGCGCCCGCGCGGGCCGGTCGAAGGCCGGGGTCAACGCCGGGGCGAGCGCCGGCGCCAGCGCGGCGGCGCGAAGGAAGTGGCGGCGGTCCATGGTCAGCTCCCCGTAATCATCGTCAGCACATCCGGTGAGATGCCGCCGTGGATGGACGGGTTCATCACGATCTGGTGTCCCCTCGCGGGGCGGCCCCATCCCGGCGGGTGCCGCACGCACCACGGACGGCGAACCAAGGGCGTCGGGCGAGGAGGAACCCCGGGCCCGCCGGAGCCCCTCCCGGCGGGCCCGAGGCGGTCAGCCCGTGCGCGCCATCGACGACTCGGCCAGGCGCAACGCCAGCGCGGGACACATGTCCACCGCCCGGCGCGCCTCCTTCGCCATCCAGCCCGGCACGGTCTTGAAGGACGGGAACCCGTACTCGTCCAGCGCCACGAACTCCGGCAGCAGGTGGGCGCACAGCCCGTGCCCCTCGCAGCGGGTCCAGTCCACGTCCAGCCGGTACTCCGGCTCGACCTCCTGCTCCGGCAGCGGCAGCACGCCGAGCACCGGCCGGCCGCACGAGCCGAACTCCAGGTGCAGCGCGATGTCGCTCTCGAACGCGTCCAGCGCCGACAGCACGAACTTGGCCGTGCCGTCCGGGTGGAAGCACGCGCCGCGCCGCTCGACGGCCCGCACGGACCGGCGCACGGCGTCGGTCGAGCCGGTGCCGTCCGCGAGCGCGAGGAGCTGGCGGGCCACGTCCGGCAGGCCCAGCCGGCACGGGCCGCACTGACCGGCCGACTGCGCGGCGAGGTACGCGGCCACCCGGGCCGCCTCGCCCAGCGGGCAGGTCGCCTCGCCCAGCGGCACGATGATGCCCGCTCCGAGGTCGGCGCCGGCCTGCTTCATGCCCTCGCGGGAGATCACCGCCGACACGGCCGCCTGGGGCGTGAGGAAGGCGCCGTGGTAGCCGCCCATCAGCACGCCCTCGCCCGGCTCGGCGTCGCACAGGTCCAGCACGTCGGCCAGCAGCGTGCCCGTCTGCGCCTCGATGACCGCGTTGGTCGCGGCGCCGCCGCTGACCGTGAGCAGCACGGTCCCGGGCTCCTTGCTGGTGCCCACCTCGGCGTACTTCTCGGGGCCCAGCTCGGCGAGGATGGCGAGCTGGGCGAAGGTCTCGGTGTTGGACAGCAGCGTGGGCAGGCCGTCCACGCCGCTGTTCGCGGCGCGCTTCTTACGGCCCGGCGGGATGCCCTCCAGGCCGTTCACGGCGCGGACGAGCGCGCCGCCCTCACCGGAGATGAACCGCTCCTCCAGCCCGACCACGCGGATCGGGATGTGGCTCTCGCTCGCGCCCGCGACCTTGGCGGCGCGCCGCTCGGCCACGGCGGCGGCGATGGAGGACTCGGCCACCTCGCCGCGGGCGGTGGCGACGACCACCTCGCGGGCGTTCAGCGCCTCGGCGGCCAGCACGGCGCCGTCGAGGACGAGGTGGGG
>NZ_JBFAIA010000317.1:0-4206 GCF_040654455.1 Nonomuraea sp. NPDC050691 | reverse complement strand
CCGGCATGCCGGGGCCGCCGCTGTGGAGCGGCAGGCCACGCTGGGAAAAGGCGGTGATACCAGCATCCCACACCCGGGGCGCGCCCGCCCTGTGGTGCGGGCGGACGCCGGCCTCGCGGCGCGGCCAGGCGTGGGACGGCGGATCACCGTGAGCCGGCGGATCGGCGCGCGGGGCACGATCGCCGTGGAGTGGGCCGTCGTCGTCGCCGGCCCACCTGTACGGGAGGATGGGCGCAGCCGTGTCGGGCCCCACCGAACACCTCCCCCAGATCGCCCGGCCATGGGCGGCCGGACGCATGCCTTGCCGTACCGATATCACCCGAAAAGGGTGAAGACGTCAACGTGACATGGACATGGGGGGATCGTCTTCGGAGGCGGAGGGGTGCTTGAGCTCGTCGAGCCGGCCGGGGAGCGCGGCCAGTTCCTTGAGCTCCTCCTGGCATGACGGGCACGTGTCGAGGTGGCGCTCGAACGCCTCCAGCTCCTCTTCGTCGAGGACACCGAGGACGTAGGCGGCCACCTCTTCGTGCATCAGCCGGCTACCCCCTTGTCCCGCAGAAGCTCTCGCAGAGCCCGGATCCCGTAATACAGCCTGGACTTCACCGTACCCGGTGGGATCCCCAGGATCTCCGCCGCCTCACTTATCGTACGGTCCCGGAGATAGGTCTGCTCAATGACTTCGCGGTGTTCTTCCGACAGGCTCCGCAGGGCGTCGGCGACGACTATCGCCGATAACGCCCGCTCGGACCCGTCGGGTACCGCCAACATGTCGACTTCGGGGGGTTCGACCTCATGGGGCCGGACGCTCTTGCGCCGGCGACCGTCGATCACGATGCGGCGGGCCACGGTCAGCAGCCACGCCCATATGAGGCTCGGTTCCCATTGCAGTCTTGCCGAGTTACGCCAGGCCCTGACGAGCGTCTCCTGTACGACGTCCTCGGCCCATTGAAGATCGTTGCCGGTCGACTTGCGTATGTGGCGCAGCAGAGGGCCGCCGAACTCCTGGTAGAGCACCGCGATGCGGTGCTCCGCCTCGGCATCCGCACTCTCGAACCTGCCGTCGAGGTGACTTAGCACGGGGCACATCTTTACACCTTCGTTATGAGTCCGGTAGCCACTCCGATAACTCCAGTCATTTCTGACTATTCGCCGCTACGAGTGAACCGGTCCCCTGGCCCCCGCGTACCTCCGACCATGCACAGGCTTCTACGCGGTGAGGTCCTCATGTTCGGCGGCTTCGCCGTGGCCGCGGTGGCGACGATTTTCCTGGTCATGCCATCGTCGGCCGCGCCCGTGTCCGCCGAGTGGACGGTGCTGCCCTCCGGCCCGCTGGGGCCGGCCGACCGCGACCTCCTGGTCAAGGTACGGCAGGCAGGCCTCTGGGAGATACCCGTCGGACGGTACGCGCAGGAGCGCGCGGCGTCCCAGCGGGTCAAGGACGTCGGCCTGCACCTGGTGGAGGACCACACCAAGCTCGATGTGGCCACCCGCCAGCTCGCGGCCAAGCTGGGCGTGCCCTTGCCCGACCAGCCCAACGCCGACCAGCAGAGCTGGATGGCTCAACTGGCCGCCGAGAACGGCCCCGCCTTCGACCGGGACTTCGCCAACCTGCTGCGCGCCGCGCACGGGAAGGTCTTCACCGTCGTCGCGGGCGTCCGGTCAGGGACGCGGAACAACGAGGTGCGCAAGTTCGCCCAACAGGCGGTGAACGTGGTCATGAAGCACATGACGCTGCTCGAATCCACCGGACTGGTGGACCACAACGCACTTCCTGAGCCCCCGACCCCCTCGGCCACTCCACCCGCCCCCGCGGCGGTCGAAACAAGGAGACAACCATGAGTAGATCGAGACGCATGGCCGCGGCCGTGTCCGCCCTGGCCATGGTGGCCGGCGGTCTGGTGTCCGCGGCCGTCTTCAGCGTCAGTCCGGCGCTCGCCGATCACTGCGACCCCGCCGAGCAGGCCCGGCAGGGGCAGCAGCGGGCCCAGCGGCAGGGGCAGCCGGACGGCCAGGACCAGGGCCGGCAGGACCAAGACCAGGGACAGGACCAAGGCCGGCAGGACCAAGGCCGGCAGGACCAAGGCCAGGACAACCAGGACCAGGGCCAGAACCAGCAGGACCAGGGTCAGAACAACCAGGACCAAGGCCAGAACCAGCAGGACCAGGGTCAGAACCAGGACCAGGGCCAGCAGAACAACCAGCAGCGCAACAACCGCCAGAACAACCAGCAGCAGAACAATCAGCAGCAGGGTGTTCAGCAGCAGGGCACGGGCGGCGGGGCGCTCTCGCCGGCGCCCGACCCGACCGGCCAGGACCAGAATGGTCAGGATCAGAACGGTCAGGACCGGAACAACCAGGACCAGAACGGACAGACGAACCGGAACGGCCAGGACCAGGGCGACCAGCAGGCCGACCAGGACGGCCGGCAGAACGACCAGCAGGCCGCCGAGCCGCCCCAGGACGCGAACACGTTCGGCCGGCGCGGCCGGGGCAACCAGCAGCAGCCGACCCGGCGGCCGACCCCGTCGCCCACCCCCACGGCCGGCGGCGAGGAGGAGTGCGCCGACCTGGGCCCGTTCGTGACCGACTTCGTCGACATCCGGCAGGTCCAGCCCACCTCGATCGACCCGCCGCGCGGCCGGGGCGGCTCCCGCGGCACGTTCGTCTCCGCGTGCGGCACCAACCGCAACGGCCACAACAACCCGGACAACTTCATCGTCGCGCCGGGTGTGTCGAACGGCGCCCACCACCTGCACGACTACGTGGGCAACCTGTCCACGAACGGCTTCTCCACCGACCAGAGCCTCGCGGCGGCGGGGACGACGTGCCGGTTCGGCGACAAGTCGACGTACTTCTGGCCGGTGCTGCGCGACCGCAAGTCGGACGTCAACGCCAACGACCCGGACGGCAACGTCGGCCAGGTGCTGCGTGCGCGCTCGGTGACGCTCCAGTTCCGCGGCAACGCGGTGTCCCGGGTGACGGCCATGCCGCGGTTCCTGCGGCTGATCACCGGCGACGCCAAGGCGGCCACGAACGGCGGGGCCAACGCCCGCGCGGCCTGGACCTGCACCGGCTTCCAGAACCGAATCACCACCAAATATCCGCTTTGCCCGCGCGGTAGTGGGGTCGTGCGTATTCTGGACTTCCCGAGTTGCTGGGACGGGCAGAACACCGACAGCGCCAACCACCGGACGCACGTGGTCTTCCCCGACCAGAGTGGTGCCTGCCCCGGAGGCATGAAGGCTGTTCCACAGCTGCGGATGACCCTCGTCTACAGCGTTCCCCAGGGTCCCTCGTTCGCCGTGGACGCCTTCCCCGAACAGCAGCACAACCCCATCACCGACCACGCGGACTTCGCGAACGTGATGTCCAACCAGCTGATGTCCTTCGTGGTCAACTGCATCAACCGGGGCCGCCGCTGCTGACCTGACACGCGCCGTCCACCGGGTCGCCCGCCGGCCCGCCACCCGACGCCACCCTCCCGCCGCACCGGCGCGCGGGCCCGCCTCCCCGGGCCCGGCCGGAACCGGCCCGGTCCTCCTCCCGGAGGGCCGGGCCGAACGGGCCCCCTGTCCCGAGGGCGAGCCCCACGGCGAGCCGGAGCGGCGGTCACGGGCCGGCGGAACCGGACGGGCGATCCGGGTGGGCGGCGCGGTCAGGACAGCCCCGGACCCTCCCGAGGCGCACCCTCAACCGACCTTGGAGGGAATGAATGCTCCACAGACGACACCCCCGGCACGCGCCGGCCAAGCTGGACACCCGCAACGTCCGGCTCGGCCTGAGCGTGGCCGTCATGGCGCTTGGCCTGTCGGTCTTCGCCCTGACCAGGACCGATCGCGGCATGTCCGTGTTCGGTCAGGGGGTGAGCTTCCTCGAGTTCTACGCCGGGGTCTTCGCCCTGGTGCTGCTGACCGCCACTGTCGGGCTCGGCCTCCTGACGACCGAGCGCGTCTTCCTGTCCCCGTCGAACCGCGTCAGGGCCCAGCTCGCGCACCGGGCCACCGCCGCGATCGGCATGGGGTACATGTTCACCCACATCGGTCTCATGATCAGCCTCGGCCACGTCCCGCCGGCCGCGGCCGTGATCCCCGTGGCCGGGGTCTGGGTGGGCTTCGGCGCCCTCGCCTCCAACCTCATGATCGCGGTCGTGGTGACGGGCGTCATCCGGGGACGCTTCGCGGTGACGGGCAAGCCGTGGATGTGGCG
>NZ_JBFAIA010000316.1:0-4207 GCF_040654455.1 Nonomuraea sp. NPDC050691 | reverse complement strand
CGCGGTCATGCCGTTCGGCCCGTAATCGGCCCAGGGCGCTTCCGGGTCGGCCTTGAGCCGTTCCAGCAGCACCGCGGTAGCGCGGCACTCGCCGTCGGGCGGTGCGATGCCGCCCTGCTGGTAGAGGTAGCCGACGCGGTGCGGCACGTTCACGGCGACGCCGCCCGCCAGCGCCAGGTCGCACTCGAAGCCCGCCAGGCTCGTCGCGGCGGCGCACACGGCGACCAGCGACGTCGAGCAGTAGCTCTGCACGCCGTAGCTGGGGCCGGACAGGCCGAGCGTGTGCGCGACGCGGGTGGTGAGGGAGTCCTTGTCGTTGGCCAGCCCGACCGCGAGCTCGCCCATGACGGCGCTCACGCCGCTCGGGAGCAGGTTGTTCTGCATGTACGAGCTGTGCGCGCAGCCGCCGAACACGCCGATGGCCCCGTCGAACCGCGTCGGGTCGCACCCGGCGTCCTCGAGAGCCGTCCAGCCGTGCTCAAGGAACAGCCGGTGCTGCGGGTCGAGGATCTGCGCCTCCTTCGGGCCGATCCCGAAGAAGCCCGCGTCGAACAGCTCGACGCCGTCGATCACCGGGCTCGCCTTCACGTACGACGGGTCGGCGATCAGCTCCTCCGGGACGCCGGCGGCGCGCAGCTCGTCGTCGGTGAACCGGGTGATGCCGGACGCGCCTGACCGGATCACCGACCACAGCCCGGCCACGTCGGACGCCCCCGGGAAGCGCCCGGACATGCCGACGATCGCGATGTCGGTGCCGGAGCTCTCGCCGTCGATCTCGTCGATGTCGTCGATCACGTCTATCGTCCTCATCTCCGGTTGCCGGAACGGGCCCTGCGCCGCCGTTCCCCCCGTGCAGAACTGCCGGCCAGCGCCTCCTGGCCGCTCCCGTCGCGGCCGTCGCCGCCGGCGCCCCCCGCCTCGCCGAGCGCCGCCGTGAACTCGGCGACGGTCGCGTGCTCGAAGAGCAGCGCGGGGGGAACCGCCCGGCCGAGCTCCTTCTCGACCGCGAGCACCATGGCCATGCCGACCAGCGAGTTGCCGCCGAGGTCGAAGAACGGGTCGTGGACGCCGACCCCGTCGATGCCGAGGAAGGCGCCCCACAGGTCGGCCATGCGCGCCTCGGCGTCCGACCGGGGCGGCACGTAGTCGGCGCGCAAGCGCGGGCGCGGGAACCGCTCGCCCTTCGGCCCGGCCGCCGCCGCGGCGCCGACGAGGTCGTCCAGGTCGAGCATGCTCGACCAGGCGTTCAGCACCTCGCGCAGCGGCTGCCGCACGGCCATGACGCCGCCGTGACCGCCGGCCAGGATGCGGTCGAGCAGCGCGCAGCCGGCCTCGTCCGCGAAGCCGTGGGCGGCGCGGTAGGCGGCCACCCGCTCGGCCAGGCCGCCGGTGGACCTGAGGTTCTCGGCCTGCCACACGTCGTGCCGCCACGGGCCCCAGGCCACCGAGACGACCCGGGTCGAGGGGGCGGCGGCGGCCAGCGCCTGCCCGTACGCGTCGAGGACGGTGTTGGCGGCGCAGTAGTCGGCCTCACCGATGCCGCCGAACGCGGTGACGGCCGAGGAGTAGAGGACGAGCAGCTCGGGCCGCTCGTCCTCGGGTGTGCCGGCTCCGACCAGCTCGGCCAGCGGGCCCATGGCGAGGACCTTGGGGGCGAGCACGGCGGTGGCGTCGGCGACCGTGCGGCGCTGCGTCAGGCCGCCGGCGGGGAGGCCGGCGGCGTGGACGACGCCGTGCAGCCGGCCGAAGCGCTCGCGGGCGCGGCCGAGGGCCTCGCGCAGCTCGGCGGGGACGCCGGTGTCGGCGGTGAGCAGCAGCACCTCGGCGCCGGCGGCCTCCAGCTCGGCCACGTCCCGCAGGGTCGCCGCCACCCGGTCGCCGGGCTCCGATGTGCTCGTCGGCGCGCTCCCTGCCGTGCTGGTGGCCCGGCCGGTGCTCTCCCTGGGGAGGGGGGTGCGGCCGACGAGGGCGAGGCGGCGCACGCCGGAGCGCACGAGGTGCTTGGCGAGCGCCATGCCGAGGCCGCGGGTGCCGCCGGTGATGAGGTACGCGCCGTCGGCCCGCCACACCGTTTCGGCGCCGCCGGCCGTCCGGGCGCCGGTCGTCGCCGGCTCCGCGCTCGCCGGGCCGGCCGCGTCGGGGACCTGGGCCCATTCGCGGATCCAGCGGCGGCCGCGCCGCCATCCCGCCAGCGGGTCGCGGGCGCCCGGGTCCTTGGCGCCGGGCGGCTCGGTCGTCAGCTCGTGGGCCAGTCGCGCCGCGGCCCGCCCGTCGGGCTCGGGGTCGAGGTCGACGCCGCTCCAGGTCAGGCCGGGGTACTCGTGCCGCACCGCGCGGCCGAGGCCGTGGGCGAGCGCCTGGTGGGGCGCGGGCGTGTCGCCGCCGAGGATCTCGGTGGCGCCGCCGGTGACGGTCAGCAGCCGTACGCCCTGGCGGGCGGGCAGGTCGCCGAGCGCCTGGACGGCCAGGAGGAGCCCGGTGAAGCCGTGCTCGACGGCGGCGCGCAGCTCCGCGTCCCCCGCGAAGCCCGCCGGTGACGCAACCGGGGCGTCGGGCGAGCCGGGGGTGAGTCCCCACAGGTACGCCACGTGGACGGGCCCGTCGCCGAGCCCCGCGAACACCTCGGCGTGGTGCTCGGGCGCGGCCGGGTCGATGGTGAGCCGCCGCCCCTCACGAACCGGCCCCCCGGTGGAGGGCCGGGGGCGGGCGACCACCTCGACGACCTGCGTCCCCGTCGCCGCGACGAGGTCGGCCAGGGCCGTGCCGACGCCGCCCGGGTCGGCGAAGACGACGAGCGGGCCGGGCAGGCGCACGGACTCCGGGAGGGCGGCGCGCGCCGGGTCCTGCCGCCAGGCCGGGGCGAACACGTAGTCCCCGTCCGGTCCCGCCGTGGTCTCGTCGGAGGCGCGCGGCCCGGCGGTGGCCGGGGTCCCGTGGTCGGGGCCCAGGTCGGGCCAGAAGCGGGTGCGCTGGAACGGGTACGTGGGCAGGCTGAGCACCTGGCCGTCGCCGGGGCGGGTGAGGTCCCACCTGACGGGCGTCCCGAGCTCCCACAGCGCGGCGCAGGCGGCCAGCAGCTCGTGGTGCGGGTCGCGGCGCTCGCCCGCGTTCCAGCGGGGCGGCAGCGTGCCGAGGACCGCCGTGGCGGGCCCGCCCGTGAGGTTCTGGCGTACCAGGCCGCCGAGGGTCTGCCCCGCCCCGAGCTCCACGAACGCCGCCACGTCCTGCCCCACGCAGTGGCGCACGCCGTCCGCGAAGCGGACCGTGCTGACGAGCTGGTCGGCCCAGTACGAGGTGCTGGTCGCCTGCTCGGCGGTGAGCGGCTGCCCGGTGAGGTTGGAGACGACGGTGATGGCCGGCGCGCGGCGCGGCACCGCCTCCAGCACCGCGGCGAGCTTCTCGCGGGCCGGCTGGAGCAGCGTGGAGTGGAAGGCGTGCGCCGAGCGCAGCGGACGGCACGCGAGGCCCGCCGCGGTCAGCGCCGCGGTGGCCGCCTCGATGTCGCCGGGCAGGCCGCTCAGCACGGTCATCGCCGGGCCGTTGCGGGCGGCCACGTCCACCTCGATCCCGGCGCCGGACAGCGCGGCCGTGATCCGCTCCTCCGGGGCGGCGACCGCGACCATGCGGCCCGCGGGGACCGCGCTGATCAGGTGGGCGCGTTCGACGACCACGTGCAGCGCGTCCTCCAGGGTGAAGACGCCGGCCAGGCAGGCGGCCACGTACTCGCCGAGGCTGTAGCCGATGAGCAGGTCCGGGGTGACGCCCCAGTGCTGGAGCAGCCTGGCCAGCGCGTACTCGACGGTGAACAGGTACGGGTGCGCGATGGCGGCCTGGTCCAGCGGGTCGTGCTCCGGCGGCGCGTCGCCGGGCGGGCCGGCGGGGCGGCGGCCGAGCAGCGCGGCCAGGTCGGCCTGGCCGGGCTCGGGTGCGGTGTCGCCGGCCGGGAAGAACAGGGGGCGCAGGTCCACGCCGGAGCGCCGGGCCACCAGCTCGACGCAGGTGTCCACGGCCTCCGCGTACACGGGTTCCCTGGCGTACAGCTCCCTGCCGAGGCCCGCGTACTGGTCGCCGACCCCCTGGAGCAGGAAGGCGACGCGGGGGCGGCCCTTGACGCGGTGCCCGTCGGCCTGCCGGGCGGTGGCGCGCAGCCGTTCCAGCGCGTCGCCGGTGCCGGTGCAGACGAGGGCGCGGCGGTGGTCCAGCTCGG
>NZ_JBFAIA010000315.1:0-4230 GCF_040654455.1 Nonomuraea sp. NPDC050691 | reverse complement strand
GCAGCGCGACCGCGGCGCAGGCGAGTACGGCCGCCGCGGGCAGCCACCGTGAGGCCCGGGTCAGCGCCCCCGGCGAGCCCGGCGGCGTCTCCCCCACGCGCGGCTCGGTCCGCGGCGATTCCGGAGCGTACGGGCGGGGCGGGGCGGCGGCCATGCGCTCCAGCGTGGCGACGCTTCCTCCGCGCGGGGGGCGTATGCCCCGAACAGGACCATTCCCTTGCGACTGCTTTGCCGCGGCTCCGGCACCGGCGCCCCGACAGGTGCCGCGTTCTCCCCCTGACCGGAAAGCTTTACCGCAAAGGCGGACGCATTACCGCAACCTCTGTTTGTCTCCCGACACGCCCATCCCCTATCGAGTGCTGTCATTGTCCGCGCCGCGCGATCACCGCCCGATTTCATCCCTACTCTGCTTCGAGGTGCATACACATCGCCTTTGCTCCTGTTTTAGCTAGCAAACGCGCTCTTGGGAGTTTCGCATGCCGGACGGCACGGAGAAGATCGGCCGGAGACGGCGCCCGCCCCGCGTGGCGCTGATCGTCCTCGGGGGGGTGGCCGTCCTGACCGCCCTGCTCTGGTCCGCGTGGACGCTGACGCCTCTGCCCGGCGACACGCGTCCGGTCGACCCGCTGGCCGCCCCCGTGTCCGTGGAGTCGAACACCACCGCGCGAGAGCGCGGCCCCAGCGTCCAGCTCAACCAGGTGCCGGACCACGTGGTGCGGGCCGTCCTCGCCGCCGAGGCCGCGGCCCCCGCCCCGGAGCCCGGCGTGACCATGGAGGGGCTGGCGCGCGGCCTGTGGTTCGCCCTCACCGGGCGGAGCACCGGCGACTTCGCGATCAGCCAGCGGATGGCGGCCGGCCAGCACCCCGAGGACCACTCGTTCCCGCGCCGGCTCGCCGATCTCGCGGTGGCCGCGAAGGCCGGGCTGTCACGCTCGCCGGAGTGGGTCCTGGAGCGGTACCTCAACGTGCTCGACCTCGGCCGCGACTCCCGGGGGCTCCAGGCCGGAGCTCAGACGTTCTTCGGCAAGGACGTCCAGGACCTCAGCGTGTCCGAGGGCGCCTACCTGGCCGCCGCGATCCGGCGCCCGGACCCGGCCGGCGGCGCCGCGCCCGGGCCGGTGGCGAACCTGCGCGCCCACTGGCGGTCGGTGATCGACGCCATGCACCGCCAGGGCGCGCTCACCGAGACCCAGGCCGCCGTGCAGCGCTTCCCCTCCCCGCTCACCGCGCCCCAGGCCGACGCGCGACGCTCCGCCTCCCCGCACTCCGCGTCCGCGGCCGGCTCCGCGCCGTCCGGCGGCGCCCGTCCCCGGGTCATCGCGGCCACCGGCCCCATGGCGGCGCGCGCCGCCGTCGCCTCGACGCTGGAGAGCAGGCCCTCGAAGGCCGCGCCGGCCGCGGCCGATCCCCGCAAGGGCGCCCGGCGCGCCCGGCAGGGCTGCCCGCCCGGCTCGATCATCTGCGAGGAGAACGAGCTGCCGGGCAACCCGCCCAGCGAGTGGGACATCATCGGCGCCGGCAGCCCCGACATCCAGGGCTATCCCACCGAGATCAGCGTCAACCACGGGAACACGATCCAGTTCAAGATCAGCACCCCCGCCACCGACTACCGCCTCGACATCTACCGCTTCGGCTACTACGGCGGGATGGGGGCCCGGCTCATCACCACGATCCAGCCGTCGGTCGCGTTGCCCCAGACCCAGCCGGCCTGCGCCAGCGACCCTGCGACGGGGCTCGTCGACTGCGGCACCTGGGCGGTGTCGGCCTCCTGGGCCGTGCCGGCCACCGCCGTCACCGGCGTCTACGAGGCCAAGCTGGTCCGCGAGGACGGCACGCCCGGCGAAAGCCAGATCCTCTTCGTCGTCCGCGACGACCAGCGCCCGTCGGACCTGCTGTTCAAGACCTCCGACACGACCTGGCAGGCCTACAACCGGTTCGGCGGCAACAGCCTGTACTTCGGCCAGCCCGCCAACCGCGCCTACAAGGTCAGCTACAACCGCCCGATCACCACGCGCGGCGTCTCCAACGGACCGCCCAACTACTTCTTCAACTCCGAGTACCCGATGCTGCGCTGGATCGAGCGCAACGCCTTCGACGTCGGCTACATCTCCAGCATCGACGCCGCCGCCCGGCCCGGCCTGCTGCTGGACCACGAGGCGCTGCTGTCGGTCGGCCATGACGAGTACTGGTCGGAGGACATGCGCGACAACGTCGCCGCGGCCCGGAACGACGGCGTGGACGTCGCCTTCTTCTCGGCGAACGAGGTGTTCTGGAAAACCCGCTGGGAGCCCAGCATCGACGGGTCGGCCACCCCGTTCCGCACGATGACGTGCTACAAGGAGACGCTCGCCAACGCCAAGATCGACCCCAGCCCGCAGTGGACCGGCACCTGGCGCGATCCGCGCTTCTCGCCGCCGTCCGACGGCGGGAGACCGGAGAACCAGCTCACCGGCACCCTGTTCGTGATCAACGGCGTCGTCAACGACGCCATCCAGGTGCCCTCCCAGTACGCGCCCATGCGGCTGTGGCGCAACACCTCGATCGCGAACCTGCAGCCGGGCCAGGTCGCGACCCTCTCCGCCGGCACGCTCGGCTTCGAGTGGGACAACCAGCCCGACAACAGCGTCGCGCCACCCGGGCTGGCGCGCTACTCCGCCACCACCCTCAGCTACACCAACAAGGTCCTGCTCGACTTCGGCAGCACGTACGGGGCCGGCACCGCCACCCATCACCTGGTCCTCTACCGGCAGCCCAACGGCGGCATGGTGTTCGGCGCGGGCACCATCCAGTGGCCGTGGGGGCTGGACGCCGTCCACGACCGCGACGGCGCCCCGACCGACATCCGCATCCAGCAGGCGACCGTCAACCTCTTCGCGGACTTCGGCGCGCAGCCGGCGACGCTGCAGGCCGACCTGGTCCCGGCGACCGCGTCCACCGACACGGCGCCGCCGACCTCCGCGCTGACCGCCCCGCTGAGCGGCGCCACCGTGCTGACCGGCCGGGAGGTCACGATCAGCGGCACGGCCTCCGACACCGGAGGCGGCGTCGTCGCGGGCGTCGAGGTGTCGACCGACAACGGCGCGAGCTGGCAGGCGGCCACCGGGTTCGGCCCGTGGCAGTTCACCTGGGTACCGCAGACCGCCGGGAACACGACGATCCTCGTGCGGGCCGTGGACGACATCGGCAATCTCCAGACGACCCTCGACTCGCGGCCCGTCACGGTCGTGGGGAGCTGTCCCTGCAGCCTGTGGCCCTCGACGACCGTTCCCGCGGTCGTCTCCCAGGGCGACTCGCGTTCCGTCGAGGTCGGCGTGAAGTTCCAGGCGTCCCAGGAAGGCGCCATCCTCGGCATCCGGTTCTACAAGGGCGCCGGGAACACCGGCACGCACATCGGCAACCTGTGGAGCAGCACGGGGCAGCTCCTCGCGCGCGCCACGTTCACCAACGAGACGGCCACCGGCTGGCAGCAGGTGGACTTCGCCGCGCCCGTGCAGGTCACGCCGGGCACCACGTACGTCGCCTCCTACTTCGCGCCCGCCGGCCACTACGCGCTCAACCAGGACTACTTCACCTCGGCCCGCGTCAACGGCCCGCTGACCGCTCCCACGAGCACCGCGGCCGGCGGCAACGGCGTCTACCGGTACGGCTCCGGCACCGCCTTCCCGACGAGCACGTTCCGCTCGTCGAACTACTGGGTGGACGTGTCGTTCTCGCCGACCAGCCTCTTCGCGAGCACGTCGGTGCCCGCGGTGGTGAACGCCACCGACGCCAAGCCGGTGACGCTGGGCGTGCGGTTCCAGGCGCTGGTGCCCGGCACGATCAGGGGCATCAGGTTCTACAAGGGATCGCAGAACACGGGCACGCACATCGGCAGCCTCTGGACCAACAGCGGCCAGCAGCTCGCCAGCGCCACGTTCACCAACGAGACGGCGTCCGGGTGGCAGGAGGTCCTGTTCAGCACACCGGTCCGCATCACCCCGAACACCACCTATGTCGCCTCCTACAACACACAAGTGGGGCATTTCTCTTACAACCAGAACTTCTTCCTCACGCAGTACAACAACCCTCCCCTCATCGCGCCGGCGAGTGGAGTCGCGGGCAACGGCGTGTACCGGTACACCTCGCAGAACCTGTTCCCGAACGCGACGTTCAAGGCCAGCAACTACTGGGTCGACGTCGTGTTCGACGCCGACTGAGCCGGCATCGGCCGGCCGCGCCCCGCGCGCGGCC
>NZ_JBFAIA010000314.1:0-4295 GCF_040654455.1 Nonomuraea sp. NPDC050691 | reverse complement strand
GCGGGCGCGGCCGGCGCCGGGGGCCTCGTCGCGCCGGCCGCTCCGGTCGGCCCGGAACGTCGAACGGTCGCCGGGGCGGGACTCGGCGCGGGAGCCGCCGCGATCGTCACGCCGCTCGGAACGGAAACCGCCGTCACGACCCTCGGAGCGGAAGCCGCCCTCGCGCCGCTCGGTGCGGAAGCCGCCGTCACGGCCCTCGGAACGGAAGCCGCCGTCACGCCGCTCGGAGCGGACAGCGCCGTCGCGGTCGTCACGGCGGTCGGAACGGTAGCCGCCGCGGTCGTCACGGCCGGTGGAGCGGTAGGGCGGGCGACCGTCTCGCCGGTCGTCACGGCGGTCCTGCCGGTAGCCGCCGCGGTCGTCGGAGCGGTCCGGACGGTACCCGCCGCGGTCGTCGCGGCGCTCGTCACGCCGGTCGGAACGGAAGCCGCCCCGGCCGTCACGCGTACCGGAGCCGAAGCCGGGACGCTCGGACCGGGAACCGCCGCGGTCGTCACGCCGCTCGGAGCGGAAACCGCCGTCACGGCCCTCGGAACGGAAACCGCCCTCGCGCCGCTCGGAGCCGAAGCCGCCGTCACGCCGCTCGGAACGGGCGCCGCCGTCACGGCCCTCCGGGCGGTAGCCGCCCTCGCGGCCTTCGGAGCGGAAGCCGCCGCGCTCCCCGCCGGAGCGGTCGCGCGAGGGGGAGTCGCCGTACCGGGCGCGGGCGCCGCCGCGGTCGGCGCGGAGGGAGTCGCGGCCGGAACCGCCGCGGCTGTCGTCGGAACGGAAGGCGGGACGCCCGCCGCGGCCGCTGGTGCCGCCGGTACGTCCTCGACCGCGTCCATCACCGGACGGGGTGCTGCGCCTGTTGATCACTTTGTCGTCTCCTCGAGGTTTTCCACGTCGTCCGGGAGGAACGGAGCCAGCTCGGGGAGCTCGCTGAGGTCCTTCAGTCCCACACGTTCAAGGAAGTATGAGCTTGTCCGGTAGAGCACTGCCTGGCTCTCCGGGTCGGTGCCGGCCTCTTCGACCAGCCCCCGCGCGACGAGCGTCCGCATGACGCCGTCGCTGTTCACGCCGCGGACCGCGGCGACGCGGGCGCGGCTCACCGGTTGCCGGTAGGCCACGACCGCGAGTGTTTCGAGCGCGGCCTGGGTGAGCCGCGTCTGCTGGCCGTCGCGTACGAACCGCTCGACCAGCGGTGCGCAGTCGGCACGCGTGTAATAACGCCAGCCGCCCGCGACCTCTCTCAGATCGAAACCCCGCCCGGCTTCGGTATATTCCGCCGCCAGCGACCTGAGGGCGGCGGCCACCTCGTGGGTGGGGCGTTCGAGCACCTGGGCCAGCGTCACCTCGGGGACGGGGACGTCCACGACCATGAGGATGGCTTCGAGCGCCGCGTGGAGGCCGGGCGCGGGCGTCCGCTCCTCCGGCTCGTCCAGGGGCTCCTCCAGCGCCTCCGCCAGGTCCGTGAACGGGTCGGGCTCGAAGACCGGCTCAGCTCCGGGAGCCGGGTCGGGCTCGGAGAGCGGCTCAGCTCCGGCGGCCGGGACGGGCTCGGAGACCGGCTCAGCTCCGGGGGTCAGGTCAGGTTCGGAGAGCGGCTCAGCTTCGGGGGCGGCGGTGGTGGCCGGCTGGGGGTCGGGGGCGGCGAGGGAGCCCGGCAGGGTCATCCAGGCCGGCAGCGCCGCCTCCGGCGACTTGCGGGGCTGTGGCGGCGCGTCGTCGGCGCGGGTCTCCCCCGGCCCGCCGGGATGGTCACCCGGGTGGTCGTCAGCGGGCTCGCCGGAGCGGTCGTCAGTCATCTGCAGCCTTCTCCGCCTTCTCCGCGCTGCGCGCGCTCTCCTCGTAGTCGTCGCCCACCGCGACGTCGCCCTCGTCGCTGCCCGTCCAGGTGACGTGCAGGTCGCCCAGCGGCTCGACCTGATCGAAGCTGACCGCCGCCTCGCGGAACAGCTCCAGGACGGCGAGGAAGCGGGCGATGACCTCGAAGGTGCCGTCACAGTCGGCGACCAGGGCCCGGAAGGTGGCCCGGCGCATGCGCCTGAGGCGCTGGACCAGGATAGCGGCTTGCTCGCGGACGCTGGCCAACGGCTGGTAGATGTGGCCGACGGCCACCGTGGGCGGCGCCTTGGGGGTGAACGCCCTGGCCGCGATCTTGGCGAGCTGCTCGGGGCCGATGCCGAGGATCAGCTCCGGCAGCAGGTCGGCGAAGCGGGGCTCCATCGGCACGGCGCGGGGGAAGCGCAGCGCCTCGTCGGCCATCCGCGCCGCGAAGACCTTGGCGACCTCCTTGTACGCCTTGTACTGGAGCAGCCGGGCGAACAGCAGGTCGCGGGCCTCCAGCAGCGCGAGGTCCTCCTCGTCCTCGACTTCGCCGGAGGGCAGCAGCCGGGCCGCCTTCAGGTCGAGCAGGGTGGCCGCGACCAGCAGGAAGTGGCTGGTCTGGTCGAGGTCCCACTCGGGGCCGCGCGAGCGGATGTAGGAGATGAACTCGTCGGTGACCTTGGAGAGGGACACCTCGGTGATGTCGAGCTTGTGCTTGGCGATCAGCCCGAGCAGCAGGTCGAACGGCCCTTCGAAGACGTCGAGGTGGACCTGGAACCCGGCCTTGCCCGCCTGCTCCTCGTCCTGGACGGCGCTTGCCCGCTCTGGCGTCACCTGGCCATTGTGGCAGGCGCCGGCCAGCGCGAGAGCACTTCGCGGGCCAGCTCACGGTAGGCGCTGGCGCCGAGGGAGGAGGGGTCGAAGGTGGTGATCGGCTCACCGGCGACCGTCGCGTCGGGGAAGCGGACGGTGCGGTTGATCACGGTGTGGAACACCTTGTCGCCGAACGCCTCGACGACGCGGGCCAGCACCTCGCGGCCGTGCAGGGTGCGGGCGTCGTACATGGTCGCCAGCAGGCCCTCGATCTCGAGCTCGTCGTTGAGGCGCTCCTGGACCTTGGAGATGGTGTCCATGAGCAGGGCGACGCCGCGCAGCGCGAAGAACTCGCACTCCAGCGGCACCATGACGCCGTGGGCGCAGGTGAGCGCGTTGATGGTGAGCAGGCCGAGCGACGGCTGGCAGTCGATGAGGCAGACGTCGTAGTGCGGCAGCAGCGGCTTGAGCACGCGGCCGAGCACCTGCTCGCGGGCGACCTCGGTGACGAGCTGGACCTCGGCGGCCGACAGGTCGATGTTGCTGGGCAGCAGGTCGAGGCCCTCGACGCCGGTCTCCAGCAGCACGTCCTCGGCGGTGACGTTGCGCTCCATCAGCAGGTTGTAGACCGTGAGGTCGAGCTGGAGCGGGTTGATGCCGAGCCCGACGGACAGGGCGCCCTGCGGGTCGAAGTCGACGAGCAGGACCTTGAGGCCGTACTCGACGAGCGCGGCGCCCAGGTTGATGGTGGTGGTGGTCTTGCCGACCCCGCCCTTCTGGTTGACCATCGCGACGACCCGCGCCGGCCCGTGCGTCTCCGGCGGCACGGGCTCCGGGAACACCGGGCGCGGGCGCCTGGTGGGGCCCAGGTTCACGCCGGTGGAAGGCGTGTCGGTCTTCGTGTCACCCCAGGGGTTGTCGGGGGTCCCCGGGGTCGAACCGTTGGTCTTCACAGTCACCAGCTCGAACCTCCCTGACGATCCCGAACCGGACCGTCCGGACGGACACTATGGCGTCATCACTAAACGCGGCAAGGCGGCACGCCGAACCGTGGCACGCCGCAAAAGACTATAGATCACTGCCGGGCGCGGGGGTGCGCGGCGGCGTACACCTCGCGGAGCTTGTCGACCGTGACCAGGGTGTAGACCTGTGTGGTCGTCACCGAGGCGTGCCCGAGCAGCTCCTGCACCACCCTAACGTCGGCGCCGCCGTCGAGGAGGTGGGTTGCGAAGGAATGGCGGAGAACGTGCGGGGATATCCCGTGGAGTCCGGCTCGTTCGGCGGCGGCCTGGAGGACCTCCCAGGCGCCCTGGCGGGTCAGGCGCCCGCCGCGCGCGTTGAGGAACACCGCGGGCGTGCCGCGGCCGTGGGCGAGCAGGCCGGGCCGGGCCCTGACGAGGTAGGCGTCGAGCGCCGAGCGGGCGTAGCGGCCGAGCGGGACGATCCGGGTGCGGCCGCCCTTGCCGCGCAGGCGGACCTGGTCGTCCTCCAGGTCGTCGACGGCCAGGCCGACGGCCTCGTCGATGCGCGCGCCCGTGCCGTACAGGACCTCCAGCAGGGCGCGGGTGCGGAGGGTCAGCGGCGCGCCGTCGGGGCCGGAAGCGGCGATGAGCCGCTCGACCTGGTCGACGGCGATGGCCTTGGGCAGCCGGCGCGGCTGGCGCGGCGGGCGC
>NZ_JBFAIA010000313.1:0-4342 GCF_040654455.1 Nonomuraea sp. NPDC050691 | reverse complement strand
AGACCTGGTTTAGATAAAGAAATTGAATTTGCGAGGTCATGAGATACTATTGTTGTTTGGAGATTAGATAGATTGGGACGTAATATGGAGGATTTAATCACATTAGTTAATGAGCTTAACGAACGAGGTGTAAGTTTCCATAGTTTAGAAGAAAATATAACAATGGATAAATCAAGTTCAACTGGACAATTATTATTTCATTTATTCGCAGCATTTGCAGAATTTGAACGTAATTTAATTTTAGAGCGTTCTTCAGCTGGCCGAATTGCAGCACGTGCTAGAGGCCGATATGGAGGCAGACCAGAAAAATTAAATCAAAAAGATTTAAACTTACTTAAGACCCTTTATGATAATGGCACGCCAATTAAGACAATTGCAGAACAGTGGCATGTTTCACGTACAACAATTTATCGTTACCTCAATAAATTGGAGGACAAGGAAGATGAAAAACAAGGAGAAGTATCTAACTAATTTTTCTGAAGCCAAACGTAAAAAAGCTACTCAAAAGTACAATATTATAAAACCTTTTATCCTAGGCGAACAATCTTTATCAAGTATTTCTAAAAGTAAAGGGATTGCGTTAAGCACCCTTTATAGGTGGAATAAGTCATATAAAGAACAAGGACTTAAAGGACTAATCTATGCGACAAGAGCTGATAAAGGAACACGTAAAATAGAACCAAAGATAATTGATGAAATTGAACGCCTTGCGCTTATGAATAAAAGAAATAGTATAGCCACAATTCATAGGAAAATCACTAATTACTGTAAAGAAAATAATTTTGATATACCAAGTTATAAACAAATTTATAGTGTTATTAAAGCGATGCCTAAGTCTGTTATTGATTTCTCTCATCAGGGTGAAAAATACTATCAAAATAAGTACGATTTAATACAAATTAGAGAATCCTCGAGACCCAATGAAATATGGCAAGCAGACCATACTTTGCTAGATATCTTTATATTAGACCAAAAAGGTAATATCAATAGACCATGGCTAACTATTATTATGGATGACTATAGTCGTGCAATTGCAGGCTATTTCTTAAGTTTTGATGCCCCCCAATGCTCAAAACACAGCATTAACACTACACCAAGCAATATGGAATAAAAATGATACCAATTGGCCAGTGTGTGGTATACCCGAAAAATTCTACACAGATCATGGAAGTGACTTTACTTCACATCATATGGAACAAGTCGCTATTGATTTGAAAATTAACTTGATGTTTTCGAAAGTTGGTGTTCCTCGTGGTCGTGGAAAAATAGAACGATTCTTTCAGACAGTTAATCAAACTTTCTTAGAACAACTGCCTGGATATATAAACAATAATGATACTCCTAGTAATCTAATAAATTTTCACAATTTTGAAGAAAAATTACGTTACTTTTTAATTGAAGATTATAATCAAAAAGAACATAGTACTATTCATACCACGCCTATCAGTCATTGGAATAGTAATCACTTTTTCCCTAATATGCCAAGTAGCTTAGAACAACTTGATTTATTATTGTTGGAAATACCTAAATCTAGAAAAGTTCATTCAGATGGCATTCATTTTCAAGGTTTTCGATACAGTAATACTAATCTAGAAGCTTATGTAGGTGAATATGTACTGATTCGTTATAACCCAAATGATATGGCTGAAATACGTGTGTTTTATAGAGATGAATTTCTTTGTACTGCTATATGTCCAGAAATAGCTGATTACTCCATAGATATAAAAGACATACAGCACGCTCGTAGTCAGAGAAGAAAACACTTAAAACAAAATATTGCTAGTCCAAGTACCACGGAATTAATTAAGGAAGAAAAAAATTGTGGTTATTCACCTCAAGAAACGACTAAAAACGTCAAAAAATTAAAGAGATATCGTAATGACTAAAAATCAAAATTTCATTGAAACGAAAGAGTATAAACGCTTTGCTGAATTTTGTGATGCTTGTATTAAATATCAGTATATTGGTATATGTTATGGTCAACCTGGTGTCGGAAAAACTTTATCGTCTAGGTATTACACAAATTGGGATACTATTGAAAAACAAGTTAACCATAGAGGTTGGGAAGATTTAGCTAGTAAAACGACCGATGACATACTATCGGTGGATAAAATATTTTATAATGCACCAGCAGAAAAACAAACTAAATTAAGGAATGATTTATATAGTATTACTGCAATCATTGATTTGGGTCAAAAATTACATGTTGTAAATAAGTATGGACATGAACATAGTAAACATTATAGTGATATGTTTAAATATATTGATTTAATTATAGTAGATGAGATTGATCGCCTTAAAGTGCAACATTTAGAGCAATTAAGAGCTATTTATGATGAACATAATTTAGCAATGATATTTATTGGTATGCCGGGTATAGAGAAAAAACTATCTCGTTATCCTCAACTATATTCGCGTATAGGTTTTGCGCATGAATTTGATAATCTAAGTAAAGATGAGACGCATCATATATTAGAATATAAGTGGCAAGACTTAGGATTTGATTTAAAACTCGAAGACTTTACTGATTATGAGGCAATAACGACGATTATTAAAATTACAAAAGGGAATTTTAGGCTGATTCATCGTTTATTTGCGCAGATAGACAGAATTATGGATATAAATGGTTTAGATAAAATAAGTACAGAAGTTGTAGAAACAGCTAGAGATAGTTTAGTTATAGGTATTCGATAATAGAAAAAGCAACGCATTTTAATATAGTGCGTTGCTTTTCTCATTTATTAGGTAAAGTCATTCTCATATATCGAGTAAAGTGACAACAATTATATATGTATGATTAGGGTGTACTTATATCATTCATATAAATGTTTATTTATACCCTCAATAAAAATATTATATGCTTTTAAGCACCTATCACATTCCTTATAAAAATGTTTATTCAATCCTTTAATATCGACTAGCGTAGTCTTATAATTTTTTTGTAACAATTTTAAATCCTCTTCGTAAAAGCTTAATTTAAAATGACCGGCTTGAGCTAATGGCTTTTTTCCTTGTTTAATTAAAATCAATATGTTTTTTAAATGTTTTAAAAAGTTTTTATAATCATAAACTTTTATTTTCATGAATGATTTATGTGGATTATTTTCATAATTTAGCAGGTAGTTTTCTATATCTTCAATATAACTATCATCAAATGGTGTGTGCTGGAAATAAAAAGTTTTTACATACATGAATATTTTATAAAGTTCTTCTTTCAAAAAATCATATGTATCTAAATCTCTTTGTATAGCATCCAATTTTTTTAATTTTTTTACATTTTTACCACAATCCTGTACTCTTATCCATCCACTATTTTCTTTAATTTCACTAGGTACACTTTGCATTAAAGTCTGAGATACTTTACTTTTTAATTCCGAAATATCATTAATATTTGGACTAATTAGTCTATTTTCTTTAACTTTTGTCTTAAACTCATCTAATTTTTTAGACTTTTCCGCGGATTCGGTAGATGCTTTATTCATCTCAAAAACATATATAGGTTTACCTAAAGATTTAGCAAAATTGTACTCCATTTCTGTATAGCTAATATTTTCTTCACTATCAATTGTTCCATAACTAGAACCTAACAATAATATCACTGCATCTGATTCATTGATCCATTGTGTTATTATTTCCCATTGGCTTTTACTACTTGAGTTAAAAAGTTCCATACCTGCTGGAATATTATTACTGTTTAAAACTGCTTCTACTACTGCTTGACGCTCTTCTATTAAATCTAAATAAGTTGATGAAATAAAAATTTGATATTTAATTTTAGTATTACTCATATATGCTCCTTTAATAAAAAATCAATTTACATAAATATATCATATGATAATATCCAAAAAGACTACTTAAAATATTATCTTTTTGCATTCCTCTACTAACCAGTGTTATAATCTAGATAACGAAAATGATTAACAATTAATGCACCAATCCCCACACTACTGCAATAGTGTGGGGATTTTTTCGATGCTGGCTTATAAAGTCGCCTATTAATTATTTGTTGCGTTTACTAAGCCAATAAGTATAATACGCAACAGCACAGCCACTGATGACTGGTGCTATGATGTGAACGAAAATGATTAGCAAAGTAATGCACCTCCTCTCTGCGTCTGAATTGACGCCTGAGAGATAGGCGACCTGTATATTATATCATCTCCGAATATACGATGATAGATAACTTCCGATAAGTCGTCTTATGTTATATAACTTTGTTTTTTATAGTATCAAGACAAGAAGAAACTCGTTTCACTCGTTTCAAAAACCCTCCTGATTTTTAGAGAAAAACTCTCTTATTTCATCGTCTTTAATAAAATAATATGACACATCTGGTCCCAGG
>NZ_JBFAIA010000312.1:0-4394 GCF_040654455.1 Nonomuraea sp. NPDC050691 | reverse complement strand
CCAACACAGCTAGGGTAGTATCCCACCAGCGCCTCCACGTAAGCTAGCGCTCACGTTTCAAAGGCTCCTACCTATCCTGTACAAGCTGTGCCGAATTTCAATATCAGGCTACAGTAAAGCTCCACGGGGTCTTTCCGTCCTGTCGCGGGTAACCTGCATCTTCACAGGTACTATGATTTCACCGAGTCTCTCGTTGAGACAGTGCCCAAATCGTTACGCCTTTCGTGCGGGTCGGAACTTACCCGACAAGGAATTTCGCTACCTTAGGACCGTTATAGTTACGGCCGCCGTTTACTGGGGCTTCGATTCGTAGCTTCGCAGAAGCTAACCACTCCTCTTAACCTTCCAGCACCGGGCAGGCGTCAGCCCCTATACATCACCTTACGGTTTAGCAGAGACCTGTGTTTTTGATAAACAGTCGCTTGGGCCTATTCACTGCGGCTCTTCTGGGCGTTAACCCTAAAGAGCACCCCTTCTCCCGAAGTTACGGGGTCATTTTGCCGAGTTCCTTAACGAGAGTTCGCTCGCTCACCTTAGAATTCTCATCTTGACTACCTGTGTCGGTTTGCGGTACGGGCACCTATTTTCTATCTAGAGGCTTTTCTCGGCAGTGTGAAATCAACGACTCGAAGACACAATGTCTTCTCCCCATCACAGCTCAGCCTTAACGAGTACCGGATTTGCCTAATACTCAGCCTTACTGCTTAGACGTGCAATCCAATCGCACGCTTCGCCTATCCTACTGCGTCCCCCCATCGATTAAAACGATTATAGGTGGTACAGGAATATCAACCTGTTATCCATCGCCTACGCCTGTCGGCCTCAGCTTAGGACCCGACTAACCCAGAGCGGACGAGCCTTCCTCTGGAAACCTTAGTCAATCGGTGGACGGGATTCTCACCCGTCTTTCGCTACTCACACCGGCATACTCACTTCTAAGCGCTCCACATGTCCTTACGATCATGCTTCAACGCCCTTAGAACGCTCTCCTACCATTGTCCAAAGGACAATCCACAGCTTCGGTAATATGTTTAGCCCCGGTACATTTTCGGCGCAGTGTCACTCGACTAGTGAGCTATTACGCACTCTTTAAATGATGGCTGCTTCTAAGCCAACATCCTAGTTGTCTGGGCAACGCCACATCCTTTTCCACTTAACATATATTTTGGGACCTTAGCTGGTGGTCTGGGCTGTTTCCCTTTCGAACACGGACCTTATCACCCATGTTCTGACTCCCAAGTTAAATTAATTGGCATTCGGAGTTTGTCTGAATTCGGTAACCCGAGAGGGGCCCCTCGTCCAAACAGTGCTCTACCTCCAATAATCATCACTTGAGGCTAGCCCTAAAGCTATTTCGGAGAGAACCAGCTATCTCCAGGTTCGATTGGAATTTCTCCGCTACCCTCAGTTCATCCGCTCACTTTTCAACGTAAGTCGGTTCGGTCCTCCATTCAGTGTTACCTGAACTTCAACCTGACCAAGGGTAGATCACCTGGTTTCGGGTCTACGACCAAATACTAAACGCCCTATTCAGACTCGCTTTCGCTACGGCTCCACATTTACTGCTTAACCTTGCATCAAATCGTAACTCGCCGGTTCATTCTACAAAAGGCACGCCATCACCCATTAACGGGCTCTGACTACTTGTAAGCACACGGTTTCAGGTTCTATTTCACTCCCCTTCCGGGGTGCTTTTCACCTTTCCCTCACGGTACTGGTTCACTATCGGTCACTAGAGAGTATTTAGCCTTAGGAGATGGTCCTCCCAGATTCCGACGGAATTTCACGTGCTCCGTCGTACTCAGGATCCACTCAAGAGAGACAACATTTTCGACTACAGGATTATTACCTTCTTTGATTCATCTTTCCAGATGATTCGTCTAATGTCGTCCTTTGTAACTCCGTATAGAGTGTCCTACAACCCCAACAAGCAAGCTTGTTGGTTTGGGCTCTTCCCGTTTCGCTCGCCGCTACTAAGGGAATCGAATTTTCTTTCTCTTCCTCCGGGTACTAAGATGTTTCAGTTCTCCGGGTGTGCCTTCTGATATGCTATGTATTCACATATCGATAACATGACATAACTCATGCTGGGTTTCCCCATTCGGAAATCTCTGGATCAAAGCTTACTTACAGCTCCCCAAAGCATATCGTCGTTAGTAACGTCCTTCATCGGCTTCTAGTGCCAAGGCATCCACCGTGCGCCCTTAATAACTTAATCTATGTTTCCACCATTTTTATAAGTCAAACGTTAACATGAAGTTACGTTCTTTTATAAAAAGATTTAAACGCGTTATTAATCTTGTGAGTGTTCTTTCGAACACTAGCGATTATTTCTTATGAATTCAAGCTTATTTAAAACTCTTTATTCACTCGGTTTTGCTTGGTAAAATCTATATTTTACTTACTTATCTAGTTTTCAATGTACAATTTCTTTTTAGTCAAGCGCTCGCATAAGCAATATCACTTTAACCAAAAAATATTTGAATGTTAAATAAACATTCAAAACTGAATACAATATGTCACGTTATTCCGCATCTTCTGAAGAAGATGTTCCGAATATATCCTTAGAAAGGAGGTGATCCAGCCGCACCTTCCGATACGGCTACCTTGTTACGACTTCACCCCAATCATTTGTCCCACCTTCGACGGCTAGCTCCTAAAAGGTTACTCCACCGGCTTCGGGTGTTACAAACTCTCGTGGTGTGACGGGCGGTGTGTACAAGACCCGGGAACGTATTCACCGTAGCATGCTGATCTACGATTACTAGCGATTCCAGCTTCATGTAGTCGAGTTGCAGACTACAATCCGAACTGAGAACAACTTTATGGGATTTGCTTGACCTCGCGGTTTCGCTGCCCTTTGTATTGTCCATTGTAGCACGTGTGTAGCCCAAATCATAAGGGGCATGATGATTTGACGTCATCCCCACCTTCCTCCGGTTTGTCACCGGCAGTCAACTTAGAGTGCCCAACTTAATGATGGCAACTAAGCTTAAGGGTTGCGCTCGTTGCGGGACTTAACCCAACATCTCACGACACGAGCTGACGACAACCATGCACCACCTGTCACTTTGTCCCCCGAAGGGGAAAGCTCTATCTCTAGAGTTGTCAAAGGATGTCAAGATTTGGTAAGGTTCTTCGCGTTGCTTCGAATTAAACCACATGCTCCACCGCTTGTGCGGGTCCCCGTCAATTCCTTTGAGTTTCAACCTTGCGGTCGTACTCCCCAGGCGGAGTGCTTAATGCGTTAGCTGCAGCACTAAGGGGCGGAAACCCCCTAACACTTAGCACTCATCGTTTACGGCGTGGACTACCAGGGTATCTAATCCTGTTTGATCCCCACGCTTTCGCACATCAGCGTCAGTTACAGACCAGAAAGTCGCCTTCGCCACTGGTGTTCCTCCATATCTCTGCGCATTTCACCGCTACACATGGAATTCCACTTTCCTCTTCTGCACTCAAGTTTTCCAGTTTCCAATGACCCTCCACGGTTGAGCCGTGGGCTTTCACATCAGACTTAAAAAACCGCCTACGCGCGCTTTACGCCCAATAATTCCGGATAACGCTTGCCACCTACGTATTACCGCGGCTGCTGGCACGTAGTTAGCCGTGGCTTTCTGATTAGGTACCGTCAAGATGTGCACAGTTACTTACACATATGTTCTTCCCTAATAACAGAGTTTTACGATCCGAAGACCTTCATCACTCACGCGGCGTTGCTCCGTCAGGCTTTCGCCCATTGCGGAAGATTCCCTACTGCTGCCTCCCGTAGGAGTCTGGACCGTGTCTCAGTTCCAGTGTGGCCGATCACCCTCTCAGGTCGGCTATGCATCGTTGCCTTGGTAAGCCGTTACCTTACCAACTAGCTAATGCAGCGCGGATCCATCTATAAGTGACAGCAAGACCGTCTTTCACTTTTGAACCATGCGGTTCAAAATATTATCCGGTATTAGCTCCGGTTTCCCGAAGTTATCCCAGTCTTATAGGTAGGTTATCCACGTGTTACTCACCCGTCCGCCGCTAACATCAGAGAAGCAAGCTTCTCGTCCGTTCGCTCGACTTGCATGTATTAGGCACGCCGCCAGCGTTCATCCTGAGCCAGGATCAAACTCTCCATAAAAATTATGATGTTTGATTAGCTCATAAATACTAAATAATGTTTGTAACTTATAGTTACGTTTTTGGAATTAACGTTGACATATTGTCATTCAGTTTTCAATGTTCATCGTGTAAAAATAAATGGTGGAGACTAGCGGGATCGAACCGCTGACCTCCTGCGTGCAAAGCAGGCGCTCTCCCAGCTGAGCTAAGCGCCCATAATAATTACAGTATATCGGGAAGACAGGATTCGAACCTGCGACCCCTTGGTCCCAAACCAAGTGCTCTACCAAGCT
>NZ_JBFAIA010000311.1:0-4414 GCF_040654455.1 Nonomuraea sp. NPDC050691 | reverse complement strand
CACGGTGAGCACCGACCCGTGGGGCCGGGTAGACGACGACGGCACCGTCTACGTGCGTACGGCTGAGGGAGAGCGCGCCGTCGGCTCCTGGCAGGCCGGTGAACCCGAGGAAGCGCTGGCGTACTTCCATCGCAAGTACGACGAGCTGGCCGGCCAGGTTCAGCTGCTGGAGCAGCGGGTCAAGGGCACCGACCTGGCGCCGGCCCAGGCCGAGGCCAGCATCGTCAAGCTGCGCGAGGCCGTGGCCGAGGCGCACGCGGTGGGCGACCTCGGCGCGCTGACCGCCCGGCTCGACGGCCTGTCCGAGCTGGTCGCGCACCGCCGCGAGGAGGTCAAGGCCGCCCGCGAGCAGGCCCGCGCCGAGGCCAGGGGGGTCAAGGAGCGCATCGTCGCCGAGGCCGAGCGCATCGCCGACGAGACGACCCACTGGAAGTCCGGCGGCGAGCGGCTGCGCCAGCTCGTCGAGGAGTGGAAGGCCGCCGACCGCATCGACCGGGTCACCGAGGCGGCCCTGTGGAAGCGGTTGTCGGCCGCCCGCACCGCGTTCGCCAAGCGCCGCAAGCAGTACTTCGCGGGCCTCGACGAGCAGCGCGAGGGCATTCGCGCCACCAAGGAGCGCATCGTCCAGGAGGCCGAGGCCATCGCCGGCTCGACCGACTGGGGCGGCACGGCCGCGGCCTACCGCGACCTGATGCAGCAGTGGAAGAGCGCCGGCCGGGCCTCGCGCGAGGTGGAGGACGAGCTGTGGGCCCGCTTCAAGGGCGCCCAGGACCAGTTCTTCCAGGCGCGTTCGGCGGTGTTCGCCGAGCGTGACGCCTCGCTCGCGGCCAACGCCGAGGTCAAGGAGCAGCTGCTGGCCGAGGCGGAGAAGATCCTGCCGGTCACCGACGTCCGTACCGCCCGCGGGGCGCTGCGGCACCTCGTGGAGCGGTGGGAGGCCGCCGGTCCGGTGCCGCGCGACCAGCGTGACCGCCTGGAGGGCGGGCTGCGCAAGGTGGACGACGCCGTCCGCCGGGCCGAGGAGGCCGAGTGGAAGCGCTCCAACCCCGAGGCGCGCGCCCGCGCCCAGAGCACCGTCGACCAGCTCCGCACCTCGATCGAGCAGCTCGAGAAGCGCCTGGCCAAGGCGCGCGACGCGGGCCGGGCCAAGGACGTCAAGGAGGCCGAGGAGGCCCTGACGGCCCGCCGCTCGTGGCTTGAGGAGGCCGAGCGCACCCTGGCCGAGTTCAGCTGACCGGCCGCGGACCCGCGCGGGCGACGGGGGTCGCCTGCGTGTCCGCGCGCCCGGACCCCGGGCGGCGGCCCCTGCACGCATGAGGCGCGCCGACGGGTGAGGCCGGCCGGACACGGTGAGGCGGCCGGATCGGTGAGGCGGGGCGTCAGCTCCCGGCGCCGCTGACGCGGTAGACGTCGAAGACGCCCTGGATGTTGCGCACGGCCTTGAGCACGTGGCCCAGGTGCTTGGGGTCGCCCATCTCGAAGGTGAACTTGCTGACCGCCACCCGGTCACGCGAGGTGGTGACCGAGGCGCTCAGGATGTTGACGTGCTGGTCGGACAGCGTGCGCGTGACGTCGGACAGCAGGCGCGGCCGGTCGAGCGCCTCGACCTGGATCGCGACCAGGAACACCGAGTCGTCGCCCGGCGACCAGCTCACCTCGACCAGGCGGTCCGGCTGCTCCTTGAGCTGCTGGACGTTCGTGCAGTCGGCCCGGTGCACCGAGACGCCGTGGCCCCGGGTGACGAAGCCGACGATCTCGTCGCCCGGCACCGGGGTGCAGCACTTGGACAGGCGCACCCACACGTCGGCGTCGCCCGCGACGACCACGCCCGCGCCGCCCCCGCCCCGGGGACGGCCGCGCAGCCGCGTGGGCAGCGACGTCTCGGCGATGTCCTCCTCGGCGCTCTCGACCCCGCCGATGGAGGTCACGAGCTTCTGCACGACCGTCTGGGCGGCGACGTGGCCCTCGCCGACGGCGGCGTACAGGGCCGACACGTCGGGGTAGCGCAGGTCGCGGGCCAGCGCCAGCAGCGCCTCGCCGGACATCAGCCGCTGCAGCGGCAGCCCCTGTTTGCGCATGGCCCGGCCGATGGCCTCCTTGCCCGCCTCGATCGCGGTCTCGCGGCGCTCCTTGGAGAACCACTGCCGGATCTTGTTGCGGGCCCGGCCCGACTTGACGAACTTCAGCCAGTCGCGCGACGGCCCGGCGTCGGGCGACTTGGAGGTGAAGATCTCGACCGTGTCGCCGTTGCCCAGGCGCGACTCCAGCGGTACCAGGCGGCCGTTGACGCGGGCGCCGATGCAGCGGTGGCCGACCTCGGTGTGGACGGCGTAGGCGAAGTCGACCGGCGTCGCGCCCTCGGGCAGGGCCACCACCTGGCCGCGCGGCGTGAAGACGTACACCTCGGAGACCGACAGGTCGAAGCGGAGCGACTCCAGGAACTCGCCCGGGTCGGAGGTCTCCTTCTGCCAGTCGAGGAGCTGGCGCAGCCAGGCCATGTCGCTGCCCGGCTTGACCTTGCCCTGGGGGCCGGGGGCGCCGACCTCCTCCTTGTACTTCCAGTGGGCGGCCACGCCGTACTCGGCCCGGTGGTGCATGGCGTGGGTGCGGATCTGCAGCTCCACCGGCTTGCCCTCGGGGCCGATCACCGTGGTGTGCAGCGACTGGTACATGTTGAACTTCGGCATCGCGATGTAGTCCTTGAACCGGCCGGGCACCGGGTTCCATCGCGCGTGGATCGTTCCGAGGGCCGCATAGCAGTCGCGCACGCTGTCGACGAGGACCCGGATGCCGACCAGGTCGTAGATGTCGTCGAAGGCGACGTCGCGGGCGATCATCTTCTGGTAGACGGAGTAGTAGTGCTTGGGCCGGCCCTTGACCACCGCGCGGATCTTGGCGTCGCGCAGGTCGCCGGAGACCTTCTCGATGACCTCCTGCAGGAACAGGTCGCGGCGCGGGGCCCGCTCCGACACCATGCGCGCGATCTCGTCGTAGCGCTTGGGGTAGAGCATCGCGAACGCGAGGTCCTCCAGCTCCCACTTGATGGTGTTCATGCCCAGGCGGTGGGCGAGCGGGGCGAAGATCTCCAGCGTCTCGCGGGACTTCTGGTGGCGCTTGTGCTCGGGCAGGTAGCGCATGGTGCGCATGTTGTGCAGCCGGTCGGCCAGCTTGATGATGAGCACGCGGATGTCGCGCGACATGGCGACGACCATCTTGCGCACGGTCTCGGCCTGCGCGGCGTCGCCGAACTTGACCTTGTCCAGCTTGGTGACGCCGTCGACGAGCGAGGCGATCGTGTCGCCGAAGTCGGAGCGCAGCTCCTCCAGGCCGTAGGAGGTGTCCTCGACGGTGTCGTGCAGCAGGGCCGCGCACAGCGTCTCGTCGTCGGTGCCGAGCTCGGCCAGGATCGTCGCGACGGCCAGCGGGTGCGTGATGTACGGGTCGCCCGACTTGCGCTTCTGGTCGCGGTGGTGGTGGGCGGCGACCTCGTAGGCGCGCTCGATCAGGCGCAGGTCGGCCTTGGGATGGGTGGCACGGACCGTGCGGAACAGCGGCTCCAGCACCGGGTTCATGGCCCCACCCCCAAAGCGGCGCCGACGCGTCGCAGGAGCGCCGCCGGCAGGCTCGGCACTTCCTGCGTCGGTTACGTCGGGCACGACCACATCACGGGGCACACAGACTCCTCATGTTCGAGTCCAGGTCCCCCAGTGTATCCAGGCGCGAAACCTGGCCTCCCGCGGGTCCGGCTCAGACGATCACCAGAGAGCGCAGGTCCACTCCCTCGAGGCGCTCACGCCCCTTGAGGAAGGCGAGCTCCATGAGCATGGCGACGCCGACGACCTCCGCCCCGGCCCTGCGCACGAGCTCCACTGTCGCCTCGGCCGTGCCGCCGGTGGCGAGCACGTCGTCGACGATGAGCACCCGGTCGCCCTGGTTGAAGGCGTCGCGGTGGACCTCGATGGTCGCGGAGCCGTACTCCAGATCGTAGGACTCCTCGAGCGTTTCGGAGGGGAGTTTGCCCTTTTTCCGTACGGGCACGAATCCGGCCCCGGCCTTGTAGGCCACGGGGGCGGCGAGGATGAAGCCCCGCGCCTCGATGCCGACGATCTTGTCGACGGGGTGGAGCGCGGCCAGCTCGTCCACGACGGCCGCGAACGCCACGGGGTCGGCCAGCAGCGGGCTGATGTCCTTGAACAGCACTCCGGGCTTGGGGTAGTCGGGCACGTCCCTGATCCGGTCGAGGATCAGTGTGCTCAGGTCACTCATGTCAGGAACTCCTTCGGCAGGGCTCGTCCGGCGGACCGGCGCGCTTCATGATGACGCATCGGAGGCCGGGGCACGGCACGGCCGTGGCGCCGGGGACCGCCGGGGCGCGGGTCGTCGCGACAGGCGGGCGTCGCGGGGATGGGCGGAC
>NZ_JBFAIA010000310.1:0-4507 GCF_040654455.1 Nonomuraea sp. NPDC050691 | reverse complement strand
CCCGGCACCACGTCGATCGTGCCCAGGGCCGTCTTGAACGGCCACAGCCGAAGCCCGGAGAGGATGTGGGTGCCCAGGTCCGCCGGCATGGCGGCCGCCGCGGCGGCTGGTGACCGGCGGGCCGTACGCGTACGTGCGCAACCCCATGCAGGCCGCCATGACCGGCGGCTATCTCCTGCTGGCCCCCCTCGACGTGGTCTTCCTCGGCGCGGCGGCGATCGCGTTCGCGTACGGCGCGGGCCTGGCCGCCTGGCACGAGGGGGAGCAGCTCGCGGCGCGGTACGGGGCCGAGTGGCACGCCTACCGGAAGGCGGTGCGGCCCTGGCTGCCCCGCCTGCGGCCGGTCGCGCCGCCGCCGGCGGTGATCCACGTGGGTCGGACGTGCGGGCAGTGCGCCCCGGTCGGGCGCTGGCTCGCCCGCCAGGACCCGGTCGCGCTGGAGGTCGCCGCCGCCGAGGACCATCCGCGGGGGCTGCGCCGGATCACCTACGAGCGGGCCGACGGCGTCACGGCCGAGGGGGTGCGGGCGCTCGCCGCGGCGCTCACCCACGTCCACCTCGGCTGGGCGCTGCTCGGCTGGCTGATCATGGTGCCGGGCGTCGCCTGGTTCGCCCAGCTCTGCGTGGACGCCCTGGGCGGCGGCCCCCGCGTCCTCACCCCGGACGGCGCGCCTCGATGAGGACCCGGCCGGAGTGCGCCACGAACGGCCCCTCGGCCTCGGCCCGGCCGGTCACACCCAGCCCGGCCTGACCAGGCCCGACTCGTAGGCGATGACGACGAGCTGGGCCCGGTCGCGGGCGCCGAGCTTCATCATGGCGCGGCTCACGTGGGTCTTGGCCGTGGCCGGCGACATGAACAGCTTGGCCGCGATCTCGTCGTTCGTCATGCCCGCGCCCACCAGCGTCAGCACCTCGCGCTCCCGCTCCGTGAGCTGGCGCAGCGTCTCGGTGGCCATCGGCTCCTTGGCGCGCGAGGCGTACTCCGCGATGAGGCGGCGCGTCACGCTGGGCGAGAGCAGGGCCTCCCCGGCCGCCACCACGCGGACCGCCTGGATGAGCTCCGCCGGTTCCGTGTCCTTGACGAGGAAGCCGCTGGCGCCGCCGCGCAGGGCCTCGAAGACGTACTCGTCGAGCTCGAACGTCGTCAGGATGATGACGCGCGGCCCCTCCGGCATGCGGCGGGTCGCCGTCAGGCCGTCGGTGCCGGGCATACGGATGTCCATGAGCACCACGTCGGGCAGGTGCTCGGCCGACAGCCGGACGGCCTCCGCGCCGTCGGCGGCCTCGGCCACCACGGTCATGTCGGGCTGGGCGTCCAGCAGTGCGCGGAAGCCCGCGCGCACCAGCGCCTGGTCGTCGGCCAGCAGCAGCCTGATCATCGTGTGTCCTCGGGGGGAAGCGGGAGGGGGAGGCGGGCGGAGACCCGGAAGCCGGTGCCCGAGGGGCCGGCCGCCAGGGTGCCGCCCAGGGCGGAGGCGCGCTCGCGCATGCCCGGGATGCCGTTGCCGGTGCCGTGCGCCGACAGCTCGGGGGACGAGGTCGCGCCGGTGTCGGTGACCGTGACGGCCAGCTCGTGCTCGCCGTACTCCAGCCGGACCGTCACCCGCGCGCCGGGGGCGTGCCGGGCGGCGTTGGTGAGCGACTCCTGCACGATCCGGTAGGCGGCCCGATCCACCTGCGGCGTCAGCGGGCGCGCCCCCTCGCGGCGCAGGGTGACCTCCAGGCCGGAACGCTCGACCAGCTCGTCGAGGCGGTCGAGCCCGGCGGTGGGGGAGCGCGGCGCGCCCTCGCGCAGCACGTTCAGCACGGAGCGCATCTCGCCGAGCACCTCCTTGGAGGCGGTTTTGATGGTGGCCAGCGCGGTGCGGGCCTGGTCGGGGTTGTCGTCGATGAGGTGCAGCGCGGTCGCGGCCTGCACGTGGATGAGCGAGATGTTGTGCGCGAGCACGTCGTGCAACTCCTGCGCCATGGTCAGGCGCTCCTCGCTGGCCTGCCGCCTGGCCTCCTCCTCGGCGGTGCGCTGCTGCTGGGCGCGGCGCTCGCGCGCGATCACCACCAGTTCGGAGCCCACCATGACGAGCAGGATGAACGCGGTGATGGCCAGGTCGTGGAAGATTCCGGGGGTGCCGAGGGTCCCGAAGTGCCCGTACGCGAGGAACACCACGAGCGTGATCCCGGAGAAGATCCAGGCCACCGCCCGTTTCCCGCCCAGGACCAGGATGACCAGCCCGATCGTCGGCGCGATGTAGACGGGGCCGAGCGGATAGTCGAGCCACGTGTACGCGTAGGTGGCGAGCAGCGCGACGGCCGACGAGGCGACGAGGAACCTGCGGTACAGCACCAGCGCCGCCGGCCCCACCAGCAGCAGCGTGTAGGCCAGCGCGTCCAGCGGCTTCCTCTCGTGCAGCTGCCCGTACGCCGCCCCCTGTGACAGCACCACCTGGGACACGGCGACGACGAGCCCGAGGACGGGGGCATATCGGGACTTCTCTCGCACGGCCACCACGCTAGGGCACCCAAAGGGCCGTCCGCGTCCGTCCAGTGTGGGAGGGGGCCCTACCACGACGGGCGTACCTGGGCCATCGTGGAAAGCATGCGTCGTGTGATAGCTCCTGCAGCAGCGACCGTCATTACGCTGGCCACTGCCTTGTCCGCGCCGACCGCCGCCCCTCGGACCATCGATGCCACAACCGTGTCCGCAGCCGCTTCCTCCGCCGCGCGCAAAGTGCCGGTGGCCGAGGGGTACGGCGGCGCCGTCTCCACCGTCGATCACGACGCGAGCCGCGCCGCCATCGCCGTGCTGAAGAAGGGGGGCAACGCCGTCGACGCCGCGGTGGCGGCCGGCGCCGTGCTCGGCGTCACCGAGCCGTACTCCGCCGGCCTGGCGGGCGGCGGCTTCATCCTCTTCTACGATGCCGAACGCCACAAGGTGCACACCATCGACGGGCGCGAGACCGCGCCCAAGGCGATGACTCCGACGACGTTCGAGGGCATCCCGTTCGAGGAGGGCGTCACGAGCGGCCTGTCGGCGGGCGTCCCGGGCGCGGTCGCCCAGTGGGACCTGGCGCTGCGCCGGTTCGGCACGATCTCGCTCAAGCAGGCGCTCAAGCCGGCCATCGAGGTGGCGTCCCAAGGCTTCGTCGTCGACCAGACGTTCTTCGACCAGACCCAGGCCAACCAGGCCAGGTTCAAGGACATCACCTCCACCGCCGCCCTCTACCTGCCGAACGGCGCGCCACCGCCCGTCGGCTCCGTCTTCAAGAACCCGCAGCTCGCCGACACCTATCGCGAACTGGGCAAACGCGGGCCCGAATGGCTTTACGGCGGACAGCTCGGCAAGGAGATCGTCGCCACCGTCAAGCAGCCGCCCGTCGCCCCGGGCGCCACGCGCAAGGTCCGCCCCGGCCTGATGGAGCTGTCCGACCTGCGCGCCTACCGGGCGCTGACGCGCGAGCCGACGCGCGTGGACTTCAGGGGCCTGCGCATGTACGGCATGGCGCCCCCCTCCTCCGGCGGCTCGACCGTGGGGGAAGCGCTCAACATCATCGAGGCGCTGCCGCAGGCCGGCCTGCACGAGTACCTGGAGGCGTCCCGGCTGGCCTTCGCCGACCGCAACAAGTACGTCGGCGACATCCCCGGCGTGCCGCTGAAGGAACTGCTGTCGGACAGCTTCGCCAAGGAGCGCGCCTGCCTCGTCGGTCCGGTCGCGATGACCTCGCCGGTCGCCCCCGGCGCTCCCGACGGCGACTACCAGGCGTGCGCGAGCCCCGGCGGCACGTCCACGCCGACCGCCGCCGAGGGGCCGGAGACCACCCACCTGGTCGTGGCCGACCGCTGGGGCAACGTCGTCGCCTACAACCTGACGATCGAGTCCACCGGCGGCAACGGCATCGTGGTGCCGGGCCGGGGCGTGCTGCTCAACAACGAGCTGACCGACTTCACCTTCGGCCCCGCCCCCGGTGACCCCAACCTGCCCGGTCCGGGCAAGCGCCCGCGCTCGTCCATGGCGCCCACGATCGTGTTCGACGACGGCAGGCCGATCATGGCGCTGGGCTCGCCCGGCGGCGCGACGATCATCACCACCGTGTTCCAGATCCTGCTCAACCGGTACGTGTGGGGGATGAGCCTGCCCGAGGCGGTGACCGCGCCCCGCGCCTCGCAGCGCAACACCACGCAGACGCAGGCCGAGCCCGCCTTCCTCGAAGCCCACCGGGCCGAGCTGGAGGCGCGCAAACACAGCTTCGCGAGCGTGACGGAGATCGGCGCGGTGACCGCGCTCGAGTTCACGGGGAAGGGCAGGGTGAAGGCGGTGGCCGAGCCGGTCAGGCGGGGCGGCGGCAGCGCCCTGGTCGTCCGGCCCGCCGGGTCGTGACGCGCCAGTACTCGAAGTTGACTGCTCTCCCGCCTGAAGGCGGGGATTCCTGGCTCACGCTGCCTGGCTGTCCGGCGGACGGTCGGGTCTTACGCGATCAGCGCCAGCCGGGGCCAGACCAGCCCGGATGAGCATC
>NZ_JBFAIA010000309.1:0-4528 GCF_040654455.1 Nonomuraea sp. NPDC050691 | reverse complement strand
GCGCTCGGCGTGCACGGCCAGCTCGGCCCGCGCCGCCTCGATGACCCGGTCCGGGTCGGGCGGCCCGATGTCGAGGTCGGCGCCGCCCGGGATGTTGCGCGCCATCCGCGCCAGCAGCCGCCCGGCATCGGACTCCGGCTCCGTGTCCACGCCGAGGCCCGTGCCCATCCGCTCGGCCACGGCCACGGCGCAGGTCAGGAAATGGACGCGAGGGCTGAGCGGGCCGACCATCCGCCGCTCCAGCGGCCACGTGCTCACCGCGAGCAGGCCGCGGGCAGGGGAGAGGCGGTCGGTCAGGGCCGCGCAGAGGTAGTAGGGCCGGGCGTACGGGGAGGAGGCGAACGAGCGCTCCTCGTCGCGCCGCAGGCTGGTGAGCTGGGCGCCGCGCAGGCCGCCGCCGAAGAACGCCTCACGCACGGCGGCGATCAGCCGTGGCTGGGCCGGCACGCCGAGCAGGGTGAGCACCTGGTGCGTCTGCTCCCGCACGGTGACGAGCCGCAACCCACCCCCGCCGGCTCGACGCCGCCCTCCGGCGACGCCGCCGCGCCCCGCCGCCGCGCCTTCCTCGCCGGATGATGCGCGTTCGCCGTCCCGCGGCCTGAGGGGCGCACCGGCCCGCTCGCCCTCGCCCGCTTCCGGCGCGGAGCCGTTCCCGAGGCCGCCCGGGGCGTCGCGCGGGGAAGCGAGAGCGCCGGGGGTGTCGCGCAGGGAAACGGGGTCATCCGAGGCGCCGCCCGGGACGGCAGGGGCGTCGCGGAGGAAGGCGGGACCATGCGAGGCGCCGCCCAAGACGGCGGGGGCGTCGCCCCGGGAGGTGGCCGGGGTGTCGTCAGGGGAGGCGGGGCCGAGGGTGCCGGCGACCAGGGTGTCCCAGGCGCGTTCGGCGGTGCGGAGGTCGGCGCGGAGCCCGCGGGCGGTGGCCGTGTCGCGGGCTCGCATGGCGCGGCGCACCCCGGCGCGCAGCTCGTCGATCCGCCGTTCGAGATCGTCCAGCCGGTCACCCATGGCGCGAGCGTAACAGTAGTTCCAGTAATTCCCAGTAATTTCCCGAAATCTCAGGAAATCTACGCCGTAAAGGCGGCCGGTCGGGCCGCCACCCACGTCCGGTCCTCCGTCAGGAACCGTCCCAGCCGCAGCCCGGCGGACTCCAGAGCCCGCGCCAGATCCTCGTCCGACAGCCGCCACGACGTGAACGACTGCGTCCACTCCTTGTCGCCCGCCGTGTACCGCATGGTCGCCGCGTAACGTCCCGGCTCGGGCTGTTGCAGGGCGGCGAGCTCCACGGTGACGCCGTCTCCGGACCTGCCCTGTCCCACCCGCCAGGCGTCCTGCAACTCCGCCGGCATCCACTGGATGAGCACGTGCCCCTCCGGCGCCACGTGCCGGGCGCACGCCTCCAGCAGCCCGCGCCGGCCCTGCTCGTCCGTGGTCTGCACGAGGTGCGAGGCCAGCAGGACGGTGTCGAAGCGCCGCTCCAGCCGCAGCTCGTCGATGCGGGCCCGCACGGTCCGCGCCCCGCGTACGTGCGCGAGCATCTCCGCCGACTCGTCCACGGCCACGACCTCGTAGCCCCGCTCGACCAGCGGGTGGGTCATCCGCCCCGTGCCGCAGCCCAGCTCCAGGATCGAGCCTCCTTCCGGGGTCACCGCGGCGACGATCTCCGGCTCTCCGCGTGACTTCTGCGCCGCGTAGAACTCCACGGGCGAGCCGTCGGGGGTGATGGGTCCGGACCCGGTGCCGCTGTTCGGTGTGATCGTCATGTTGTCGACACTAGCCACCGAGATGCTGACCGATGAGCTACCAGCCACTCAGAGGGCGGTTTCGGGAGTGGATGTCCTTCCCTCCGTTGAGTAGTCCCGGCCGAGGGGTGAGGGTGTGGTGGACGGCGGGGCCGATCCGGCGGCCGACAAGCAGGCCGGCGTCGCGGAGGACGGCGGTGTGCCGGCTGGCCGGGGGCAGGGATCCCAAGCTTGCGCGCGATCTCGGTGGTCGTGGCGGCGTCGGCGACGGTTTCGAGTACCGCGGTGCGCGTGCGGCCGAGCGGGACCTGCGGCACCCGCCCGCCCCCGCCGGGCGGGGCCCATGCCCCGGGCGCCTGGCCGTTCGGCGAGATCGACGCCCTCGTCGGAAGCGGCCCCTGACCATATCGAAATATTCCTTGACACGAATATTCGCTCTGGTGAATACTTCCGGCCATGGACGCAATCCTCGCCGCACTGGCCGACCCGGCCCGCTGGCGGCTCGTGGGCCTGCTGGCCGAGCGGCCCCGGCCGGTCGGCGTTCTGGCTCAGCTCGCCGAGGCGCGCCAGCCGCAGACCACCAAGCACCTGCAGGCCCTTGAGCGTGCCGGCGTCGTCAGCTCCCAGCGCTCCGGCCAGCGCCGCGTCTACGCGCTCCGGACCGCCCCCCTGCGGGAGCTGGCGGCTGCGCTCACCCGGCTGGCCGACACCGCGGACCAGGCCGGCGGTTCACGCGAGACCTATGACCGCTACGAGCTCAGCCTTCACGCAGAGCGGCTCGCCGCCAAGGAGGCGGGGTGGGCCGACGGCCGCTCGTTCACGTTCCACCGGTCGCTGACAGCGGACCCGGAAGAGGTCTGGCGCCACCTGACCGAGGCCTCCCTGCTCGCCCGCTGGTGGACGCCGGCCGACCTGCGCGTCTCCGAGCTCATCTTCGAGGCGCGACCGGGTGGGCGGATCGTCCATGAGTACCGCGACGCCGAGGACGTCGACGGCTCCGACCTGGTCGCCGGGCGCGCCCAGGGAACGGTCGACGACGTGCGCCCCGGCGAGCGCCTGGCCTACCGGCTCTCCCCCCAGCTTCCCGACGGCAGCCTCGCCTTCACCGCCCACCTCGACCTGAACCTCCGGCCCAACGGCGCCGGCACCGACCTCAACGTCCACTTCCAGATCACCGACAGCACCGTCGACTCCGCGGACTTCATCGCAGGCATCGAGATCGGCTTCGGCCAGAGCCTCGACAAGCTCGCGGCGACCTTCGCCGCGGATACGCACAACACCGAGCGCGACACTCATACAAGGAGCACCAAATGACGAACTCGACCGGCCGCAGGGTGACCGCGAACCTGAACCTCACCCTCGACGGGCGTTACAACGGTCCAGGCGGGCCCAGCGATTTCGCCGCGTTCGCCCCCTATGTGACCAGCGAGGTCGCGCGGAACCACATGGGCGGCATCTGGGAGAGTGCGACGACGGCACTGCTCGGCCGACTCAACGCGGAGGGATTCATGGGCTACTGGACGCCGGTCGCCGAAGACGAGAACGCCGACCCGCGTGATCGCGGATACGCCAAGTGGCTGGTCGGCACAGAAAAGGTCGTCTTTTCGACCACCTTGACCGAGGCGCCCTGGGAACGCACCCGCGTCGTGAACGCCCCCGCCGCCGACGTCGTTGCCGACCTCAAGGCCACTGGCGAGGGCGACATCCTCGTCAACAGCAGCGCGAGCATCATCAAGCCGCTCCTGTCGGCAGACCTGCTCGACCGGCTCTACCTCATGATCTTCCCCGAGATCGCCGGGGGTGGGCAGCGACTGTTCGACGATGGCCTGCCGGCTTCGAAGTGGATGCTCACCCACCAGCAAAGCGGCGAACTGGGCGAGATCGCCATGGTCTACGACCGAGTCCGTTAAGAACGCGCCTTCGATCCGTCGGTGATCCACGTGCGGATCAGGCCGCCTGGGTCGAGCCGGGCCGATGTCAGGTCCAGGCCCGGGCGGCCTTCCTGCGGGTGAGTCTCCGGCTCATGAAAGTGATCTTCAGGGTGAGGCGCAGGAAACGGCGGGCCCACTCCACCAGCGTCCCGGCGTAGGCGCTGTCGCCCCAGACCAAGGTGAGCCGCGGGCGCAGCATCCGCAGCCGGGCCGGCACCTCCCGGGCGGCGTCGCGCTCGGGCTGCCCGGCTGGCGTGACCATCACCGTCATGAGCAGGCCGACCGTGTCACACGACCACGTGACGCTTCCTGTACGACACCTTCTCCCCGGCATCATAGGAGCGGGAACGCCCGGTGACGGCGGCCGCGGCGAGGCGGGGAGGGCTGGATCGGTTCGCGCTCCAGCGCCAGATCGCCGAGCTGGAAGGGGGAACGGGTTCGAAGCTCGGCCGGCTCCCGAGCGCGGGTGACGATCTGCTCGTAGCGCTCCTGGGTGACGTGCCCGATCAGGGTCGGCATGGTCCGCTCTCCCTGCGCACGAGACGTACGGGACAACGGCGGGATGCGGACCACCAACACGGCCATAAGCCACGAGATGCTGACCAGTGGGACACTTACCGCCGCGCGACACTGACCACCGCGAACCGCCGAACCGCCCCGCACGCGGCCTCGGCGCGCGACCATGGTGCCGTGCCGCTGCGTCGAGTGATCGGGACCGTGGCGGGGCTGATCGCCCTGCCGGTCGTGTACTACCTGACCGAGGCGGGCGCCCGCGCGCTGCGGGACGCCTACACGTCGTTCGCCCCGGGGCCCGCCGGGTTCGGGCTGCTCGCGGCCGTCGCGGTGGTCGCCGCGCTG
>NZ_JBFAIA010000308.1:0-4639 GCF_040654455.1 Nonomuraea sp. NPDC050691 | reverse complement strand
GGCTTCATCGACGAACGCGGCGACGCCGGCACGTGCACCGCGCCGTGCGCCTCCACCGGACGGCCGTCCGCGCCCACCGTCAGCATCCGGGCGTGGTGCCTCGACTCCACGAACCCAGAACGGACAACCTCCACCAGTAGCGACACTTCACGCCCCTTTCCGGCCATGAGTCTACGAAGGCCCCGTCCTGCGCCAGAATGGGATCCCATGCGAGCAGTGGTGCAGCGGGTGACGTCCGCGTCCGTGGCGGTGGACGGTCAGACGATCGGGGCCATCGACGAGCCCGGGCTCCTGGTGCTGGTCGGGGTCACGCACACCGACACGGCCGCCGAGGCCCGCAAGCTCGCCGCCAAACTGTGGGGTCTGCGCATCCTGCACGGCGAGAAGTCGTGCTCCGACGTGGCGGCGCCGCTGCTGGTCATCAGCCAGTTCACCCTGTACGGCGACGCGCGCAAGGGCCGGCGCCCCACCTGGCAGGCCGCCGCCCCGGGGCCGATCGCCGAGCCGCTGGTGGAGGCGGTGGTGGAGGAACTGCGAACGCTGGGGGCCCACGTGGAGACGGGCAGCTTCGGCGCCGACATGAAGGTCTCCCTGGTCAACGACGGGCCGATCACCCTCATCGTGGACATCTAGCCTTTTCTTCTGTTACGGCACAGCCGGCTTGGCGCCATCCGCCGTACGGGGTTGAGGGCCTCCAGGGGTACGGCCTCTGACCGGATGACGGCGGGCCGCCGTTACGTGCGCGTTCTGGGCCGTCAGCGTGGTGAAGACGTGCCGGCCGTCGCGGGGGTGAAAGGCTCCTATCGGACGCGCCGCCGCAGCGCGGGATCGATCTGGACGTTGCGGCCCGCGTCCGGGGGGACGATGACCTCCTGGGAGGCGGCGACGCCCCCGGCGAGCAGCGGCGCGTCCACCGGCACCGTGCGCTTGACCACCGCGAGCGCGATCGGCCCCAGCTCGTGGTGGCGGGCAGCGGAGCCGACCGTGCCCACCTCCTGGCTCTCGAAGATCACCGGCGCCCCGTGCGGCGGCAGCGTGTCGACGCTGCCGTCGAGGTGCAGGAACACCAGCCGCCGCGGCGGATGGCCCAGGTTGTGGACCCGGGCGACCGTCTCCTGGCCGCGGTAGCAGCCCTTGGTCAGGTGGACGGCGTCGCCGATGAGGCCGATCTCGTGGGGGATCGTCTTGTGGTCGGTGTCGAGGCCCATCCGCGGCTCGTACCGCTCGATCCGCAGCGCCTCGTACGCCCACAGCCCCGCCAGCGGCCTGCCCAGGTGCTCCGGCAGCTCGGAGCGCGGCACCAGGAAGTCTTCCGTGGCCGTGGACAGCACGGCCAGGTCGTCGGCCCGCGACACCTCCACCCGCAGCATGAACCGCATCCGGTCGAGGTAGGCCACCAGGCTGTCGGCGGCACCCGGCTCGACGTGCGCGAGCACGCTCTCGCCGTCGTCGACCAGCGTCAGGTGGTGCAGGATGCGGCCCTGGAGGTCGAGGTCGAGCGTCCTGGTCCACTGGCCGGGGGTCAGCGTGTCGAGCTTCTGCGAGGTGAGGTCGTTGAGCCACTTGAGCCGGTCGGCGCCGGAGATCCGGATCACCTCGCGGTTGCTGCGGTCGACCACCGCCTCGCCCCGCACCAGCGCGCGCTGCTCGGCGAACAGGTCACCGTAGTGGGCGGCGACGTCGGCGTCCGGCGCCTCGGCGGCCACGGCGCCGGGCAGGTCCAGCAGAGGACTACGCATGCCGTCCAGATTATCGGCCGTCCGGACCTTCTGGTTTACCGGCCTTCCGGCCTCAGCGGCAGTCGCGGCAGCGGCCGAACACCGTGAGGTGGTGGACGTCGGCCGCGAACCCCAGCTCCTCGTCGAGCCCCCGCACCAGGCCCTCCGCCAGCTCGGGCCGGACCTCGATCACCTCGCCGCACCCCCGGCACACCAGGTGGACGTGGTCGGCCTCGGCCGCCAGGTGGTAGGTCGGCGCGCCGTGCCCGAGATGGGTGTGCGTCACCATGCCCAGCTCCTCCAGGAGCTCGAGCGTGCGGTAGACGGTCGAGATGTTGACGCCGCGCGCCGTCTCCCGGACCTTGACGCAGATCTCCTCCGGGGTGGCGTGCTCCAGCGTCTTGACCGCCTCCAGCACCAGCTGCCGCTGGGGAGTCACCCGGTAGCCCTTGGCGCGGAGCTCCTCGTGCCACTGCGTCTCGGTCATGCCCCGAGTCTACGGCCGGAGCTTTAATCGCTTGCCCTTCTCGCGGGCCACCACATAACTTCATGAGTACGCGGAAAGGAGGTGGTCCAAACAATGGTGATTCATAGTTGGGCTAGCGAGGTGGTTGTCCGCTGACGACGCGGACGCCCCGTCTCGCGCCGTTCGGCGAATACGAGGCAACCACCGGGGCCCCCGGCGGCTGGAGGGCGGGAATCCCATCCCGACCATGGTCCATCCAGCCCGCTCACCATCGAGCGGAGCACGCCCGGGGCCCTTTTTCATGCCCGCAACCGTGTCGGCTCCATGTCGAGGCGCGTTCGTGGCCGCCCAGGTCTCGTCACCGGGCAGGTCTCGCGGCCGGGCGGGTCAGTGCTCGCCGCGCGGTTCGACGCCCAGTTCGGCGCACGCCTGCCGGTAGAGCCGCACGACCGCCATGCGCACCTGCGCCCGCTCGGTCAGCGTGTCGCCCCACGGCACCCGCACCCGCTCACCGCCGTCGACCGTGAACTCGATCGCCTCCCCGTCGACGCCGCTCGTCAGCGCGCTGGTCGCCTCCGGACGGCCGCCGAGCGCGCGCACGATGAGCAGCGCGTCGTCGCCGTGGTCGTCGTTCATGTGCCGCTTGATCGCCTCCACCGCCTCGGCGGTGAACGGGCTCGCGCTCATGCCACCTTCTTCAGCTCGGCCGACATGTGCGAGGTGAGCGGGTGCCCCATCGCGGCCATGTCGTAGGCCCACATCAGGTTGCCCTTGACCAGCCCGTACAGGCGCCGCCCCGCGGTGTACTCCTTGGCCGTCACGGTGCGGGCCACCACGTCGGTCTGCAGCTCGATCTTGTGGAAGACGACCTCGCCGACGTAGATCTCCACGACGCCGGTGGGGTGGGCGAGCACCACTTCGAGCTGGCGGCCGGGCTGCGCGCGCCAGTAGCCGGACTCGGTGGCGAGCGGCTTGACGCGGTTGCCGTCCTGGTCGAGCAGCCAGGTGCGGCTCACGTACGACAGGAACGGCTTGCCGTTGTGGCCGAACTCGATCTCCTGGCCGAAGTTGAAGCTCTCGATCGTCGGATAACCCCCGACACCGGCGCCCTCCCACCTGCCGAGCAGGAAGGCGATCGGCTCCAGATCGGGATGCAGCTCAGGTTCTTCCATGTCCCCCAACCCTAGTGGCCGCGCGGACGATCGAGGGCGTTAGTGTGACGGGCATGGCACGATCACTGGTGATCAAGGTGACCGCGGGGGCCGACGCTCCGGAGCGCTGCAACCAGGCGTTCACGGTCGCGGCCGCCGCCCTGGCGAGCGGTGTCCCGGTCTCCCTCTGGCTGACCGGCGAGTCCTCCTGGTTCGCGCTCCCGGGACGGGCCGAGGAGTTCAGCCTGCCCCATGCCGCTGCGCTGACGGACCTGCTGGACGCGGTGCTCAAGGGCGGGCGCGTCACGGTCTGCACGCAGTGCGCGGCCCGGCGCGACATCACGGTCGACGACGTCATCGAGGGCGTGCGCATCGCGGGCGCGCCGACGTTCGTCGAGGAGGCGATCGCCCAGGACGCCCAGGCGCTGGTGTACTGAGCCCGGCCGCCGCGCGTGCTCGGCGTGGTCGGCCGGCCGGATCAGTGACTGGCGTCGTTGGCGTCGTCGGCGGCCTTGTAGATGGAGGAGGCGTGACCCAGGCGTCCCTCCTCCCTCTGCACGGCCTCGTAGAGCAGCCCGAGGCCGATGCCGATGGCCTCCAGCCGCGGCCCGTGCGTCTGCCAGTACCCGCGTGCGTAGTCGTCGTCGCCCAGCGCCGTACGGGCCGCGGCCCTGTTCGTCTCGTACCGTCCTCGCATGTCCAGGAGCCCGTTGGCGAGATCGTCCATCGCCCCCGCCAGCCCCTTGATCCGGCTGGCACTGTAGGCGGTTCCTTGGAGCTTCATCCGGCCGTTCCCTTCCCTGACCCCTTGCGTTGATCGATAGTATGCGTGGGTCCTGACGGCTTTGTGGGATTGATGTAAAGATGAGTGATTCATGGGAGTTGCTGCGGCAACTCGTCCAGGACGTCAACCGGCAGGCCGAGCAAGCCAAGGAGTTGCACCGCAAGGCACTCGACGTGACGGGCTCGTCGCAGTCCAAGGACGGCATGGTCACCGTCACCGTCGGGCCCCAGGGAGAGCTGCGGGCCGTGGAGTTCGACCCGCGCGTCTACCGGGAGCTGTCACCCACCGAGCTGGCCGCCTGCGTCGTCGAGCAGGCCGCCATCGCCACCCGGCAGGTGTCCGACGAGCTGCGGACCCTGGCCGGACCGTTGATCGCCGATGACATCCCGTTCGAGGACCTGTTCGGCGAGAGCGTGAGCTTCGAGTCGTTCCTGCCGGGGGCCGGTCGGCGGGGGCCGGGCGAGTGACGGGGCGGGTCGTCGGCTGATGGGGCTGGATCTGGGGTTGGTGCCCGACATCG
>NZ_JBFAIA010000307.1:0-4713 GCF_040654455.1 Nonomuraea sp. NPDC050691 | reverse complement strand
GCTCGACGGAGATCTTCGCCTCCAGCGAGGGCAGGTCACGCTCACGCATCTCGGTGTCGACATGGGCGCCGCGACGCCAAGGGCCGGAAGGCGTCCGCCGCGGCCGCGCCGGTCGCGGTCAGCGGCAACGGGCAGCGGCTCGCGTACTTCACCAAGAGCGGCCGCCTCGCCCTGCGCACCCTCGGGGGCGGTGTCAGGCTGCTCCCGGAGAACGCGCTGCCCAAGGTGGCGCAGTACGACACCGCGCTCCAGCTCTCCGACGACGGCTCCCGGCTCGCGGTGTCCTTCACCGGCGACAAGCCCCGCGACACCCGCGTCTTCGACACCGGGACGGGGGAGCGGATCGGCGCGGTCCCGGCGGCGTACGAGCTGAAGGGCTTCAGCGCCGACGGCGGCGAGGTGCTCGCCGGGACGGAGGACGACGAGGGCTCGCAGGTCCTGGTCGCCTACAGCGACGCAGGACAGGAGCTGGCCCGCGTCACGCCCCCGCAGCTCGTCGCGTCGAACGGCCCGCAGGCGCTGTCCGGCGACGGCCGCACGGTCGCGGCGCTCGTCGCCAAGCGGCGGCTCGCCCTGTACGACATGGTGAACGACCGGGTGACCGCCCGGCTGAAGGTGAAGCTGCCGGCCGGGGATGTCGAGATGGTCGACTGGACCGGGCCGTCGCAGGTCACGGTGCACCTGGTGGACTACCACGAGACCAAGCCCGGCACGGTGTCGATCGCGCAGATCGACACCGGCACGGGCAAGGTCGCGATCAGGGACAGGTACACGCTGCTGAAGGACACCTTCGTCTTCGCCGCCTGCGGCGGGTGAGCGGGCGGCCGGCTGGGCGGCCGGCTGGGTGGCCGGCTCAAGGCGTCCGCCGGGGGCCGGGCGGGCATACGCTGCGGGCGTGAAGGTTCACTCCACCAAGGCGATGGCGGCGCGGGCGGTCGACCTGTGCGTGGTGCTGCTGTACGGGGAGCCGCCCGGCGGGCCGTCCGTGGAGGCGGTGGCGGAGGTCCTGCGGGCGCACGGCGAGACGGTCGTCCCGGTCCCGGGCGCGGGGCCGGACTCGGGATCGGACGGGGGACCGGGGAGTGCGCCCGCGGGTCCCCGTGACGGGGAGGCGTCTCCAGAGGCGGGAGGCGGCGGGGGGGCCATGAGCCCGTACCTCGGCGAGGAGGACGTCGCCGCGATGCGGGAGGCGGCGGTCCGGCTGGTGGAGGTGCTCGCCGCCCCTGGGCCGGACGAGGCCGCCCCGCTGCTCAACCGGTTGCTCGACGACACGGCGCGGGCCCCCCGGCTCACCCGCCACGGCGGCACGAGCCCCTGGCACCTGCATGTGGACAGCCGTGACGACGCGCCGTGGGCGGAGTGGTTCCTGGCGTCGTCGGCCCTGGCGCTGGCGGTGCTGCTGGCCGACCACCAGCGGGTGCCGGGCGGGCTGTGCGCCTCGCCCGGCTGCCGCCGGCCGTATCTCGACCTCGGGGGCGGAAGCCCGCGTCGCTACTGCAGCACCCGCTGCGCCACCCGCGAACGCGTCGCCGCCCACCGCTCCCGCGCCTGACCGCCGCGATCTCAGGTGAGGGTGAGCCGGTCCACCACCGAGCGGATCGCCTCCTGCAGGCCGGAGTCGTCGGGGAGCTCCTGGATGAAGTACCACCAGAAGGCGCCGCCGAGGCTGCGCGGGTAGCCCAGGGAGGCGGCGTAGTAGTGCGCGGCGACGGCGCGCCGCCCGGCGAGGGGGTCGCTCTTGTCGAAGGCCCAGTACGCCTTGGTGGTGTCGGCGCTCCAGTAGTCCAGCTCGCCGACCGCCACCTTCTGGTCCGGGAACTCCGCCTGCAGCGCCCGCATGACCTGGTCGAAGGCGAGGCCCATGGGCGCGTCCTCGACGTACGTGGACAGCGTGACGACGTCGATGTTCTTCCTGGTCGCGGCGGGCAGGTTGGCGCGCGCCCAGGTGAAGGTGGACCACCGGGCCTCGTCGGTGCCGAGCTGCCAGTAGAGCGTGACGACCACCTTGGCGCTGCCCTTGGAGCGCACGTAGGCGGCGGCATCGGCGATCTTGTTCTTGATCCGGTCGTCGTGATCGACGAGCTGGTCCACGCAGTCGCCCTCGGCGTCGGTGCGGCTGTCCACCCAGCAGCCGTTGACCTCGTTGGCCACCTCCCAGGCCTCGACGTCGGGGTAGGCGTCGACGTAGGCCTTGACCCTGGCCAGGTACTCCGCCCGCGTGTAGCGGTTGGCGAAGGTGGAGTCGATCGGCTGGCCGATCACGTGCAGCCCCGCGGCGCGGGCCGCCTTGACGGCGCCGCGGTAGTGCTCGACGTTCCCGCCGTCCGCTTTCGGGTCGAACACGATCCTGACCCAGCCGTACGGCTGCGTGTGGGTCCTGGCCAGGGTGGGCCAGCTCGGGTGCGAGGAGATGTCGTCGACCGTGAGGCCGATCCACGGCTCGGCGTCGTGGGCCTTGGCGTAGGCCGGGCCGTACTCGCTGAGCAGCAGGTCGTTAGCCGTGTTGACCGCGCTCAGCGCGCGCTGGCCGTACTTGCCGCGGTCGGCGTCGGTCGTCGCGGCGCCGGCCGCGTCCAGGTTGGTGACGGCGTCGGCCAGGGCGCCGGTGAACGCCGCCGAGCGGACGTAGTCGGGCCGCGCGGCCAGAGCCGCGTCCAGCCGCCGCTTGGCGTCCACGGCCGCCTGCTGGTTGAACACCAGGGTCTCGCCGGTGGTGAACCCGGCGCCGCCGTTGTCGACGACGATCGTCGAGAAGCCGCGGCTGGTCGGCCAGTTCACGGCGAACGCCACGGCCTCGCCGGGGATGTCGAAGCGCCACCGGGCGGGCGAACCGTCCTTGTAGAGCGGGTACCCCTTGACGTCCTCCAGCGTGACCGGATCGACCAGGGCGTCGCTGTCGGAACCGCCGCTGCCGTGCATCAGGGTCTTGACCTCGCTCGCGCTGAGCTCGGTGCCGTTGCCCGCGGTGTCATAGAACTTCAGGACCACGGTGCCGCTCGCGGCCTGGGCGGCGGGGGCGCCTGTCAGGCCGGCGGCGAGCACGGCGAGGACGAGTACGACACGTTTCATGTGGCCAGCTCCCATCGACAGCACGGAAGATTATGCGCATTTGGGGCATTTGTCCCGCTGATCTCCCCGCCGGCCCCCGAGAAAGTGGCGGTCACACTTTCCCGCTCGGCTTCGTCATGTGGTCGAGAGCGCGATCGCCCGCGGGCGAGACCCGCTCTCTTCTTACGAGCGAAGAGACGAGGAACACAGGACGAGCACGAACCTGCGGAATGTCGTCAAGGGAAGGGTTCTCCTCCCCGGTGACAGCGGCTTCGACGAGGCGAGAAGGCCGTGGACGGTGGGCGTGCCCCAGCCGGTGTCCGCGGTCGTCGAGGCCGAGGACGCGGCCGACGTGGCGGCCCTGGTGCGCCACGCCTGCGACGCGGGGCTGACGATCGCCGCCCAGCCCTCGGGGCACGGCGCGTCGGGCGACGTGGAGGGCGTGATCCTGCTGCGTACCGGCCGCCTCGACGGCGTCGAGGTGGACCCGGCCGCGCGGATCGCCCGTGTGGGAGCGGGCGCGCGGTGGGGCCGGGTGCTGGCCGAGACCGGCGCGCACGGCCTGGCGGGCCTGGCGGGCAGCTCGCCCGTGGTGAGCGTGGGCGGGTTCGTGACCGGTGGCGGGCTGTCGTGGTTCAGCCGCGCGCACGGGTGGGCCGCCGACTCCGTGCGCGCCTTCGAGGTCGTGGACGCCGGAGGCGAACAGGCCCGGGTGACCGCCGAGTCCGACCCCGACCTGTTCTGGGCGCTGCGGGGCGGCGGCGGGGACTTCGCGGTGGTCACCGCCGTCGAGCTGGAGCTGTTCCCGCTGCCGGTCCTGTACGGCGGGCGGCTCGTGTGGCCGGGCGAGCGCATCGGGGCGGTGCTCGAGGCGTTCCGCCAGGTCACGGCGGGCGCGCCGGAGGAGCTGACGGTGTGGGCCAACCGCGTGCGGCCGCCGCCTCCCGCCCCCGCGATCGTCACGGTGGACGTGACCTACCTGGGCGGTGAGGAGGAGGCCAGGGACCTGCTGGCGCCGTTCGAGAGGATCGGAGGCTTCTTCTCCGACAGTCGCGCGATCATGGACGTCGCGAACCTGGGCGGCATCGCCGACGAGCCGGTCGATCCGAGCCCGGCGCTGTCGCGGGCGGAGCTGCTGACCGGCGTGGACGACGCGGTGCTGGAGGTCCTCGCGGCCGAGCCGCTGGCGCCGCTGCTGAACCTCCACGTCAGGCACCTGGGCGGGGCGCTGGCCAAGGCCGACTCCGCCGGGGGCGCGGGCGGCGCGCTGGCCGAGCCGTACCTGCTGTACCTGCTCGGGCTGCGGCTGCCCGGGCTCGCGGAGGCGGTGCCGGCCAGGCAGGAGGAGATCGTGCGGCGGCTCGGGGAGCGGGTCGGCGGGCGCAAGCCGTACACGTTCCTGGTTCCCGGCGAGGAGGCCGCCCAGGCGTTCCCCGCGGGGACGCTCACGCGGCTGCGGGAGATCAAGAAGGCGCGCGACCCGGGGCAGGTGTTCCGCGCCAACTTCCCCGTCCTGGGCTGAGGACGGCCACGTGCCGGTCGCGGCGTGACTCTCCGCTGCGAGGTCACGCCGCGCCGTCCGCGCGCTCGTCAGGGGCGGGCACCGCCGGGACCCGGCGGCGCCGCGGCCCGCGTGACAGCAGCGCGGACGCCGTCACGGCGGCG
>NZ_JBFAIA010000306.1:0-4775 GCF_040654455.1 Nonomuraea sp. NPDC050691 | reverse complement strand
GCCTCGACGCGGGCCACCCGCTCCAGCAGGCCGTCCTCGGCGAGGCCGCGCGCGAACTTGTGCGCGGCGGCCATCGGGCCGCCGGTGTGCGAGCTCGACGGGCCGATGCCGACCTTGAACAGGTCGAAGACGCTGATCGCCATTGATGTGCGCCTTTCAGCAGGGCCGGGGCCCGGCGGGCCCCGGCGGGTGGGTCAGGACTCGCCCGAGGTGAGGGCTGTGTACTCCTCAGCCGAGAGCAGGTCCTCGGGGTCGCCCTCGACGCGCACGCGGAACATCCAGCCGTCGCCGTACGGGTCGGTGTTGGCCAGGGAGGGGTCGTCCACCACGGCCTGGTTGACCTCGACGATCTCGCCGCCCACAGGGGAGTAGATCTCGCTCACCGACTTGGTGGACTCGACCTCACCGACCGAGTCGCCGGCCGCGACGGTCGTCCCCGCGTCGGGAAGCTGGACGAACACCACGTCACCAAGGGCCTCGGCGGCGTACGCCGTGATGCCGATGGTCACCGTGATGGCCTCGTCAAGGCCGGCCACCCACTCGTGCTCCTTGGTGTAGCTCAGCTCGTCAGGGATGTTGCTCACTTGTTCCTCCTGTAGAAAGGCAGCTCCACGAGGTCCATGTCCTCATGGCTGCCCCGGATGTCCACGGCCAGACCTTCGTCCGCCCCGGCCTCGACGTAGGCCATCGCGATGGGCCTGCCCAGGGTCTGGGACGGGGCACCGCTGGTGACCTCGCCGACGACGGCACCGTCCTTGGTGACCGGGTACCCATGGCGGGGCACCCGTCGGCCCCGGGCGACGAGGCCGACGAGCCGGCGCCGCGGCGGCGTGTCCTTGACCGCCTCCAGCGCCGACCTGCCGACGAAGTCGCCCGGCTTGTCGAATTTCACCACCCTGCCCAGCCCGGCGTCGAACGGGGTCAGGTCGGGGCCCAGCTCGTTGCCGTACAGCGGCATGCCCGCCTCCAGGCGGAGCGTGTCACGGCTGGACAGGCCGGCCGGCCGCAGCCCGTACGGCTCGCCGGCCCGCGTGAGGGCGTGCCAGAGCGGCACGGCGTCCTCGTTGGCCACGAACAGCTCGAACCCGTCCTCGCCGGTGTAGCCGGTGCGCGCGATGAGCGCCTGCCGCCCGTCGACCACGCCGGGCAGGCCCGCGTAGTACTTGAGGCCGGGCAGGTCGGCGTCGGTGAGGGTGGCGAGGATCTCCTGGGCGTGCGGCCCCTGCACGGCGATCAGCGCGTACTGCTCGGAGCGGTCCTCGACGGCCGCGTCGTACGGCTTGGCGCGATCGGCCAGCTCGGCGGCCACCTTCTCGTAGTTGGAGGCGTTGGCCACGACCATGAACTCCTCCTCGCCCAGCCGGTAGACGATGAGGTCGTCGAGCACTCCGCCGCGCTCGTTGACGATCATGGTGTAGCGGGCCCGGCCCGTGGCGAGTGCCGACAGGTGGCCGACCAGCGCGTAGTCGAGCGCCTGCCCGGCCTGCGGCCCGGTGACGAAGATCTCGCCCATGTGCGAGAGGTCGAACAGCCCGGCCGCGGTCCGCACGGCGTTGTGCTCGGCGGACTCGCTGCCGTAGCGCAGCGGCATGAGCCATCCGGCGAAGTCGGTGAGGGTCGCGCCGAGACTCTCGTGGACGTCTCGCAACGGTGTAGGTCGGGACATTTCGCACCTCAGGGCAGGGTCGGATGCCAGGATCCTCCCCCTCTGTCATGGATGCCTGAGAGCTTCGCCCGGGCTTTGCCGGACTTTCACCTTCGGCGAGGCCCGCGGGCCTGCTTTCCAGAGGTCACCTCGTCCGCGCGGTCCTTTGCCTTGAGAGGTTCGCGGGGAGGGCTTGCTCCTTCAGGGGCCCTGGATGGCTGTCAGGGCGCTCTCCCGCACGGTTTCGCCGGTGATGCCCGCCAGCCTAGTGCCGGGACGGGGCTGTTGTCGCGTGCGGGCCCGGCGCCGCGCCCCGTATCGTCAGCAGGCGGCCACCAGGGCCTCGAACAGGGCGCAGTCGTCCGCCGCCTCCGGATGCCACTGCACGGCCACGGCGAACGGGTGCCCGTCGAGCTCCACGGCCTCCACCGTGCCGTCGGCGGCCGTGGCAGTCACGCTCAGCCCCCGCCCGAGCCGGTCGGCGGCCTGGTGGTGGTAGTGCGGCACCTCCACCGGCTCGGTGCCGAGCGCCTTGGCCAGCCGGGAGCCCGGCGCCGGCCGTACGGGCAGGTGGCCGAACACGCCCGGCCCGGGGGAGTGCTCCGTGTGGCCCACCACGTCCGGCAGGTGCTGGTGGAGGCTGCCGCCGAGCGCCACGTTGAGCACCTGGAGCCCGCGGCAGACGCCGAGGTAGGGCACCTCCCGCTCCAGCGCGGCCTCCAGCAGGGCGAACTCCGCGTCGTCGCGGAAGCCCCGGACATAGCTGACGCGCTCGTGCGGCTCCTCCTGGTAGCGGGCGGGGTCGATGTCGCCCCCGCCGGCCAGGATGAGCCCGTCCAGCCGCGCCGCCACCGGGCCGGGCTCGCCGGCCGGCGGCAGCAGCACCGGCTGCCCGCCGGCCCGCACCACCTGCTCGACGTACATGAACGGCAGGAGCGCGGCGTCCTGCTCCCAGACGGTGTAGCGGGCGGGCTCCACGTAGGTCGTGATGCCGATGACCGGACGGGACACGATCCGCGCCTCCCTCAGAGCGGCGTCACGTACGCGCCGGAGATGCCCCCGTCGACGAGGAACTCCGACGCCGTGATGAACGACGCGTCGTCGCTGGCCAGGAACGCGACCGCGGCGGCGATCTCCGTCGCCTCGGCGAAGCGGCCGACCGGCACGTGCACGAGCCGCCGCTGGGCGCGCTCCGGGTCCTTGGCGAACAGCTCCTGGAGCAGCGGCGTGTTGACCGGACCCGGACACAGGGCGTTGACCCGGATGCCCTCGCGGGCGAACTGCACGCCGAGCTCGCGCGACATGGCGAGCACGCCGCCCTTGGAGGCGGTGTAGGAGATCTGCGAGGTCGCCGACCCCATGACCGCCACGAACGACGCCGTGTTGATGATCGAACCCTTGCCCTGACGCCGCATGTACGGGATGGCGTGCTTGCAGCACAGGTAGACGCTGGTCAGGTTGACCTCCTGGACGCGGCGCCAGGCGTCGAGCCCGGTCTCCAGGATCGAGTCGTCGTCGGGCGGCGAGATGCCGGCGTTGTTGAACGCGACGTCCACGCTGCCGTAGGTGTCGAACGCCGTCCGGTACATCCGCTCGACGTCGGCCTCGCTCGTCACATCCGCCTGTACGAACAGCCCGCCGACCTCGGAGGCGGCCTTGGTGCCGGCCTCCTCGTCGACGTCCACGCACACGACCCGGGCGCCCTCCTCGGCGAACCGGCGGGCCGTGGCCAGCCCGATGCCGCTGCCCGCGCCGGTGATGACGGCGACGCGGTCCTGCAAACGCTGCATAGGTGTCACTCCCTGCTCAATTGGTCGTTCACCGCTCCTCATTCGCTTCGCGGAGTCCCTCCTTCGCCGGGCCTCCACTCCGCTCACTGCGTCGGGTTCACTCCGTTGAGATGAAGACGTTCTTGGTCTCGGTGAACGCGGACAGGGCGTCGGGGCCGAGCTCCCGGCCGAGGCCGGACTCCTTGAAGCCGCCGAACGGCGTCCAGTAGCGCACCGACGAGTTCGAGTTGACCGACAGGGCGCCGGCCTCGACGGCGCGGGCCACGCGCAGCGCCCGCCCGACGTCGCGGGTCCAGATGGAGCCGCTCAGGCCGTAACGGGTGTCGTTGGCGATCCGGACGGCCTCGGCCTCGTCGGCGAACGGCACGACCGACACGACCGGGCCGAAGATCTCCTCGGTGAAGGCGCGGTCGGTGACCTTCGAGGTGAGGACCGTCGCCGGGAACCAGTAGCCCTTGCCCTGCGGGCAGGTGCCCTGCAGGTGGGGCTGGTCCTCGACGAAGCCGCGCACCCGCGCGAGGTGCTCGGCGCTGACCAGCGGCCCCATCTCGGTGCTCTCGTCGAGCGGGTCGCCCACCTTGACGCCGAGCACCGCCGGCGCGAGGCGGTCGAGGAACTCGTCGTACACCTCGGCCTGCACGAGCAGCCGCGAACGGGCGCAGCAGTCCTGGCCGGAGTTGTCGAAGACCGCGTAGGGGGCGCTGCGGGCGGCCTTGTCCAGGTCGGCGTCCGCGAACACGATGTTGGCCGACTTGCCGCCGAGCTCCAGCGTGATGCGCTTGACGTGCGCCGCGGCCTTGGCCGCGATCTCCTTGCCCACCTCGGTCGAGCCGGTGAACACGATCTTGGCCACGTCCGGGTGCTCGACCAGCCGGGCCCCCGCCACCTCTCCTGCCCCGGGCAGGACCTGAAGCACCCCTTCGGGGAGGCCCGCGTCCAGGGCCAGCTCGGCCAGCCTCAACGCCGTCAGTGGCGTCCACTCGGCGGGCTTCACGATCACCGTGTTGCCCGCCGCGAGCGCCGGGGCGACGCCCCAGCTCGCGATCAGCATCGGGAAGTTCCAGGGCACGATGACGCCCACGACTCCCAGGGGCTCCTGGAACGTGACGTCCACGCCCCCGGGCACCGGGATCTGCTTGCCGTGGTTGCGCTCGGGCGCCCCCGCGTAGAAGTGGAGGACGTCACGGACCGCGCCCGCCTCCCAGCGGGAGTTGCCGATCGGGTGGCCGGCGTTGGCCGTCTCCAGCCGGGCCAGCTCCTCGCCGTGCGCGTCCACCAGGTCGGCGAAGCGGCGCAGCAGCAAGAGCTTGACCGTCGCCTCCTCCGGCCATCACAGCCGG
>NZ_JBFAIA010000305.1:0-4922 GCF_040654455.1 Nonomuraea sp. NPDC050691 | reverse complement strand
CTCGCGGGCCCGGCGGCGCCGCACGGTCCTGGCCGCGGCGCTGTTCGCGGTGATCATGGCGGGCGCGATCCTGGCCTGGTTCAGGCTGGGCGGCGGCGGGCCGGAGCTGGCCGTCGCGTCGGTCGACGTCGCCGCGCCGAAGAAGGCGCAGGGCTGCGACAGCGCCGTGGTGGTCACCGGCACCATCGTGACCAACGGCGGCGCGGGCGAGATCCAGTACGAATGGCGCAAGAACCTCGACAAGGAGGTGGTCAAGCAGACCCTGCGCACCACCTCCGACCGGACCTCGTACGAGGTGCCGCTGCGGTGGACGCTCAAGGGGAGGTCCACGGTCAAGGCGACGGCCACGCTCCGGATCCTGTCGCCGGGCCCGGTGCGCAGCGACAAGGCGAGCTTCACGTACAAGTGCTGAGGCGCGGCCCGCTGTCGAAGGACCGCCGCCGACAATGCATATCAATGCGGTTCTTACTAATCTGGCCAGCATGACCACGCAGACCCCCGCGGGCTGGTACCCGGACCCCTACGGATCGCCCCAACTCCGTTGGTGGGACGGCACCCAGTGGACCGACGCCACGCATCCGCAGGAGCCCGGGGCGGCGCCACAGCAGCAGCCACCCTCGGGGTCGCAGCCGGGCCACGACTGGTCGGCCACCCCCGCCAACCCGACGCTCCAGTACGGCCGGCCCGGCTTCGCCCAGTTGCCGTACGGACAGCCCGAGCCGGGCGGCGACCAGGACCGGCCGGCACAGCCCGGTGACCAAGGACAGGCGTACGGCCCCGGCCGGCCCAGCGGCCCGGCGCAACCGTACGGGCCCGGGCAGCCGAGCGGCCCCGGGCAGGCGTACGGGCCGGGACAGCCCAGCGGTCTCGGGCAGGCGTACGGGCCGGGACAGCCCAGCGGTCCCGGGCAGGCGTACGGGCCCGGTCAGCAGAGCGGGCCGGGCCAGGTCCACGGCGCGCCCCAGCAGGGCGGCCCCGACCAGCCGCACGCCCCCGGCGGGCCGGGTCAGCCCTCCTCTGGCTCGCCGCAGCCCACCCAGGTGCTCCCGACGTACGGGGGGCAGGGTCCCTACGGCGAGCCCGGCCCCTACGCGCAGCCGGGCCAGCCGGGCCAGCCGGGCCAGCCGGGTCAGTGGGGCGGCGCGCAGCTGCCCGGCCCGGGCTTCGGCCCGCCGCCGAAGCAGCGCAACCCCATGCCGTGGATCTTCGGTGGCCTGGCGGCGCTGGTCGTGGTGGCGCTCATCGTGGTCGCGGGCGTCTTCTTCATCAACCGGGAGGGGCCGACGACCGCCCTGCCGCCGACCTCCACGCCGACCGAGTCGGAGTCGCCGTCCGAGCCGCCGCCCAGCACGCAGCCCACGCCGGCCCCGACCGAGCTGCCGCAGGCGCAGGACGGCCGCGTCACCGACCCGCAGGCCGGCATCTCGTACGCCGTGCCCGAGGGCTGGACGGTGCCCGGCTACGCCGACATCAACGGCGCCAGCCCCGGCGCCGACCCCGCCCAGCAGAAGTGGTCGAGCGGCGTCGAGAAGATCGCGCAGGAGAAGTACGAGGGCGACAACAACTGGATCGGCAACCTCTACACGGGCCGCCTGAACGAGCTCTACCCCTACGAGGGCAAGGAGGGGCTCAGCCTGACGGCCAAGACGGTGTTCATCGACTTCGGCAAGTACTACCAGCTCCAGCACACGACCAAGATCGTCCAGGACAAGGCGATCAAGATCGGCGACAAGGACGCCTGGGTGCTCCAGTTCCAGCTCGACTTCAGCAAGGTCACGAAGCAGAAGGGCTACAAGTGGAACAAGGAGAACGGCGCGATCGTGATCATGGATCGCGGTGATGGCGAGCGCCCGTCCATCCTTTACGTGTCGGTTCCCGACAATCTCGGCACGGACGTGCTCCCCAAGGTTCTGAGCTCACTCAAGCCTGCCTGATGCTTGGCACTAGGCTTGTCCTGAGAGCAAGCGGGCGGGCGCTCCGAGCCGCTTGGGCGAGGAGAACGAATGAGTGACGTGCTGGTCTGGATCGACTGTGAGATGACCGGGCTGGACCTTGGCCGCGACGCGCTCGTCGAGGTGGCGTGCGTCATCACCGACAGCGAGCTCAACCAGCTCGACGAGGGCGTCGACGTGGTCATCAAGCCGCCGCCCGAGTCGCTGGAGCAGATGTCGCAGGTGGTCCGCGAGATGCACACCGCCTCCGGGCTGCTGCCGGAGCTCGCGGGCGGGGTGACGCTGGCCGAGGCCGAGTCGCTGGTCCTCGAGTACATCCGCCGCCACGTCCCCGAGGCGAAGAAGGCGCCCCTGTGCGGCAACTCCATCGGCACGGACCGCACGTTCATCTCGCGCGACATGCCCGCGGTCGACGCGTTCCTGCACTACCGGATGATCGACGTGTCGTCCATCAAGGAGCTGGTGCGCCGCTGGTACCCCCGCGTGTACTTCGCGGCGCCCGAGAAGCAGGGCGGGCACCGGGCGCTGGCCGACATCACGGAGAGCATCAGGGAGCTGCGTTACTACCGTGCGTCGGTGTTCGTGGCCCAGCCGGGTCCCGACTCGGCGACCGCCCGCACGCTGGCCGAGCGCGTCAGCGGCTGACAGCGCGACGCCCCAGGCGCGCCCCCGCGGGCCCCGGCCGGCGGGGCCGCGTGTGAGGGGACGAACCCATGTCGGCGCGTCGCCGATGGCGAAAAGACTCCCGAACACCGCTACACTTTTCCTGTGCCGCCTCACGGGGCGGCCATGGTGGGTGTAGCTCAGTTGGCAGAGCGCCAGGTTGTGGTCCTGGATGTCGAGGGTTCAAGTCCCTTCACTCACCCCGAGCGCAACGGCCGGTCCCCAGGGACCGGCCGTTGCCGTTTTTCTCCTTATCGTCCCCAAACCATGACAATGCGAGTTATGCTCACTGTCTACCGCTAACGCCGGAAGCACGGGGGCATCGGCGATTCTGACCGTCTGCGCGCCCCCGGAGGCCGGATGAGAGTCGACGACGCAGCGTTCGATAGCGCGTTCACGTCCTTGAGCAAGCGCGAGGCCGAGGTCATGGACCTCATCGCCACAGGTGAGTCCAACGGCCAGATCGCGCGACGTCTCTTCCTCAGCGAGAAGACGGTCAAGAACCACGTCAACCGCATCTACGCCAAGCTGGGTGTGGACTCGCGTGTCACCGCCATCGGCCTCTGGTTGTCCCGCAACGGCTGATCCCGGCACGCGCCCCCTCCTCTCATCCCGGTGCCCGCCCTCTCGCGCGAGGGACCGGGCGGGCACGAGCACGGGCCGCCCCTGCGGTGCGAGCCGTTCGGCGTGGCGGGCGACTCCCCTGACGCGTCCCGCCCGGAGACGGGCCCCCGCACCCGGCGGGTCGCCGGCGGTTCTCCTCGCCCGGCGGTTCTCCTCGCGTGGCGGTTCTCCTCGCGTGGCGGCGACGCGTGCGCGCGTCGGCGTGCTGAAATGGGGCGGGCGGCGCGGGCACCTCGCCGCGGGCTTCCCAGGCCACGTCGCAGTATGCCCGTTCTTTCCCGCTTGGGCGGCTTTTCGGGCTTTATGGCGGGAAATAGGGCGCACCTCTCACGGCGGGGATGTCCCAGTAAAGGGGATGAAGGGTAAAACAACCGCACATAGGCTCCTCGCACCCCAGGACGACCACGAACGCGGCGGTGCCCGCCCAGGACGGGACACCGGGAACCCCCTCCCGGAAGGCCCCGGAGCGGCACCGTCAACGCCCGGCGAACGATGCCTGATCCTTCGGTAAGGCTCGTGTGCCGCGCGGAGCGTCGCGAGACCCGGCGCATATAACGGGTTCCGTAGTGAACATGTCGCTGAATATTCCGGGCGAAATGTTCTATGGCCCGCACTACCGTCTCGGGGAGTCCGAAATGGCAGAAAAAGTCAGGAAAACAATATTCGCGGCCATGGCGGTGGGAGGTGGGATCGCCTTCGGGACCGCGGGGCTGGCCACGGCCGTCGCGCACACGGCCGCCGCCGTGCAGGCCACCACGGTCACACGCGGGCCGCTGCTCCTGCAGCCCGACTACCCGCCGTGCCCGCGTACCAACGCCGACTTCACCGGCTGCATCGACAACTTCAACACGAGCGACAACGAGAACGACGCGGCCGCCGACGCCGTTGCGGTCGACGTGGGTGAGGACGAAGAGACGCAGACCAACACGACCACGTCGAACGGGCAGCAGTCCGACGACGCGGACCTCGGTGACTTCAGCCAGCTCGACGTCCTGTCGAACTCGTCCGCGCCCCAGCCGCTCACGAACCTCGTGACGCCGGGCTGCGACGAGGAGTCCTGCACGTCGTCGGCCTCTTCCGAGAACGGCGAGACGCTCGCCGGCGGCGTCAGCACCGGCGAGGACGACGACGGGCCGGCCAACGACCCGGCCGGGATCGGCGTCGCCGGCGAGAACGACATCAGCGGCGACCTCGCCGACGCGGGCCTGACCGACAACCCGCTGGACGACGAGGCGGGCGCGGACGACACCGACCATGTCGACGACGACGACGAGGACGACGTCACCCCGACGCCCACGCCGCAGGACATCGACAAGCACTTCACGGTCGACCTCGGCCCCTGGGACGACGGCCCGTGGGGCGGCCCCGACGGCGGCTGCTTCGAGGTGGAGTGCTGGAAGAAGGAGGCCGCCGAGCTGCCGATGACCGGCGCCGACGTCCGGCCGATGGTGGCCGCGGGCACCGGCCTGCTGCTGGTCGGCATCGCCGGCACCGTCATCGCCGTGAGGCGTCGTCGCTCCTCCGATGCCCGGTAAGAACCGTCATCAGTCAAGCGGGAACCGGCGTCGGCTCCTCGTCGCCGGCCTGCTGGGTCCGGCCGCGTGTCTCACGCTCGCCGGCGCCTGGGAGGCGCGTCTCGGCCTGGACGTGCGCGAGCACATGCAGGCCACCAGGGACGCGCTG
>NZ_JBFAIA010000304.1:0-4957 GCF_040654455.1 Nonomuraea sp. NPDC050691 | reverse complement strand
GCCCCACCGCGCCCTCCGGCCGGCCGGAGCGGCGCATCGCCACCAGCAGGCCGGCGAACGCCAGCACCGGCAGCACGTCACGCAGGCCGTCGATCCGGACCAGCACGGCCAGCCCGAACACCAGCCCGGCCACCGCCCCCTCGGCCCACCGCCGGGCCGGCGCGCCCGGGACCGCCACGGCGCGCGACAGCGTGTCGTGCAGCAGGGCCATGCCGCCGAACAACAGGATCAGCGACGGGATCTCGCTCAGCGTGGTGCGCGAGGTGTAGAGCACCGGCTGGCACACCGCGAACGCCAGCGCCGCCGGGACGGCCCACCGCGCCCCCGCCAGCCGCGCCGCCACCCCCGCCACCGTGAGCACCGCGAGGGCGCCGAGCACGGCCGGGGTCAGCAGCAGGCCGCCCGCCCACTGCCCGGCGGCGAACAGCAGCGGCGGGCCGGGCATGAACTGCGGCACCACCGCGCCGTTCACCGGGTAGAAGCCCACGCTGTCGAACACCAGCGCCTGGTCCGGCCCCCCGAACGCCGCGACCTGCGACGGGATCGGGAGCGACCCGTGGCGGGCCAGCCAGATCGCGTACTGGGCGTAGGTGGCCGGGTCGCGCCGGACCACGAGCTGCTCGGTGTGCAGGACCGCGTTGAACACCCCGGACGCCAGCGCCACCGCGCCGACCCCGGCCACCTGCCACCACCCCGCCTTGAGCCGGCCCTGGGCGGCACCCGGGCCCTCGGCCACACCTGACCCCTCGGCGGCACCTGGACACTCGGCGGCGCCCACCGGGAGGCGGAGGGCGGCCAGGCAGAGCAGCGCGATCACGGGCAGGCCGAGCGCCAGCGCGGGCAGCGGCCGGTACACCCCGGCCAGCAGCAGCGGCAGGCCGGCCAGCAGCCAGCCGGCCAGGACGAGGGCGGGCAGCACCGAGGCCACGGCGAGCACCCTGCCCGCCGACGGCCTTCGCGCCTGGTCGAGCCCGCCGGATCCCATCGGTGATCGCGAGGGTATCCGACCTGGGGGTACGACCGGTGACGCGACCCGGGCGACGCGGCCCGGCCATGACCTGGTGGGACGGCCGGCGGCCGATCGCGGGTAGCGTACCGACGTGCGCCACCGTCCCATGTCCGACCGGCCCTCCCACCCGGAGGCACGACGGCCCGTGCCCGCCTCCCGGAGCGCGCGGTGACCGGCGAGTCGGTGCGGAAGGCCGGGCCCGCCACGCCACCGGAGCCGCGCCGTGTCCGCGGGGCCCCGCGCGCTCCCCGGCAGGTCGCGGCGGGCGCTCTGGCGCGGGCCCGGGGACACCGCTGGTTCCTCGGGCTGCTGGCCGCCGGCGCGGCGCTGCGCGTGCTCACCATGCTGGGCTACCGGCCGGTCCTGTGGTTCCCCGACTCCTACACCTACATCGTCACGGTCTTCCGCCCCCGGCCCGACCTGGTGCGCCCGGCGGGCTACTCGGCGTTCCTCCGGCTGCTGGAGCCGTTCCACTCCTTCGCCGTGGTCGCGGCGGCGCAGCACCTGCTCGGGCTGGCCACGGGCGTGCTCGTGTACGTGGCCGCGCGCCGGGCGATCCCCTGGTGGTCCAGGCGCAGGAGAGAGGCGGGCTCCCGGCGGGCGGGGTCCGGGCGGGCGGTCCCCCGGTGGGCGGCGGCCCTCGCGGCGGCACCGGTGCTCCTCGACGCCTACCAGATCGAGCTGGAGCACCTGCTCGTCTCCGACACGCTCTTCATGTTCCTGCTGGTCACGGCGGTGGTCCTGGCGCTGGGCGGCCGGCGCCGGGCCGTGGCCATCGGGCTGCTGCTGGCCGCCGCGACACTGACCAGGACGGTCGGCCAGCCGCTCATCGTGGTCGTGGCGGTGTGGTTGGTGCTGGACGGCCGGCTGCGGCGCGCCGCCGTGATGCTCGCCTCCGCGCTGGTCCCCCTCGTCGCCTACGGCGCCTGGTTCTACGGCACGTACGAGCGCACCGGCCTCGTCGGCGCCAACGGCGCGTTCCTGTACGCGCGCACGATGTCGTTCGCCGACTGCGCGCGGATGGATCCGCCCGCCGACCTGCGGGTGCTGTGCGACCCCCGCCCGCCCGAGCGGCGGCCCCCGTCGCAGGAGTACCTCTGGGCCGCCGACTCCCCGCTGGTCGAGCTGCCCGGCATCACGTTCACCAAGGCGAACGACGACCTGGCCGCCCGGTTCGCGACGCTGGCGATCCGCGCGCAGCCGCTCGACTACGCCGCCTCGGTGCTGTCGGAGCTGGGACGCACGTTCGTGTGGGGCCGCCCGGTCTATCCCGACCAGGAGATCTACGGCTACTACGAGTTCCCGGCGGCCTCGCCTCCCCCGCCGGGGCGCTGGGCGGCGCAGCTCGGCGTCGAGATGGGCCAGAGGTACGAGCGGGGACCGATCGGCACGGAGGTGGTCGAGCCGTACGCCGGGTGGATGCGCGCCTACCAGGGGGTGGCCTGGCTGCCGGGGACCGCTCTGCTCGTGATCCTGCTGGCGCCGCCGGTCGCCGGGGTCGTGCGCGTACTCGGGCGCCGACGGCCCGCCGCCCGGCCGAGGCGCCTGCCGCCGTGGGCGCTGCCCTGGTCGGTGGCCGTCGTGCTGCTCGTGGTGCCGCCGGCCGTCGCGGAGTTCGACTACCGGTACATGCTGCCGGCCGTGCCGCTCGCCTGTCTGGCCGCCGCCCTGTGCGCCCGTTCCGACCTGCCCGAACGCCAAGAATTTGGCGATGATATTCCACGAAATGTCCAGGTCTGAGTATGCTTTTGGCCGGTAACATCACGCCCGGGTCACGGCGAATTCCGCCGGTCATGGCTACGGGTACGCCGTACGTGACCTAGTCTCGTGGCGCAGTAAGGCCATGCCGACGCGTGAGGCGCACAGACCAGGCGAGGGGGCGTATGAGTGACTACAGGAGCGTGTCCGTGCAGGACCGCAGGGTCGCCCCGGCAGAGCCCGGCCACCGCATGTCCCGCCGGGCCGCGGCGGCGCCGCCCCCTCCCCCGCCTGCCGGCGAGCAGCCGCCCCGGGGCGGTGGCGGCCGGCGAGCGGCCGCCACCCAAGGCGGCGGGGTCAACAAGATGCGGGTCCTCGCCTGGATCAGCATCGGCGCCACGACGGTCATGGTCGCGGGCGCGCTGACCGGCTACACGGTCTACCGCGACACGTTCGGCAACATCCACAAGAAGAGCATCAAGTCCGACATCATCACGCCCCGGCCACCCAGCACCGGCGCGCTGAACGTGCTCCTGGTCGGCTCCGACACCCGCGCGGGCGAGGGCAACGCGAAGTACGGCCAGAAACTGGCCCGCACCGCCGACGCCGGCGGCAAGCGCACCGACACGATCATCCTGCTGCACCTGTCGCCCAACCGCGACAAGGCCCAGCTCATCAGCTTCCCGCGTGACTCGATGGTGCAGATCCCCACCTGCAAGAACGAGACCACCAAGGCGCCGATGCCGTCCCACCGCGACATGATCAACGCTGCCTACAGCACAGGCGGCGTCGCCTGCACGATCTCCACACTGGAGACCCTCACGGGCATCCGCATCGACCACTTCGTCGAGGTCGACTTCAGCGGCTTCAAGAACATCGTCAACGCCCTGGGCGGCATCGAGATCTGCCTCAAGTCCGGCGTCGACGACAAGGCCTCCAAGCTCAAGCTGCCGCCCGGCAAGAGCCTGCTGAACGGCGAGCAGGCCCTCGGCTACGTGCGGCTGCGCAAGTACGGCGACGGCAGCGACATCCAGCGCATCAAGCGCCAGCAGATCTTCCTCAGCAAGGTGGTGGCCAAGGCCACCAGCGGCGAGCTGCTCACCAACCCGGCCAAGCTGACCTCCTTCATCAAGGCGGCCGCCCAGTCCGTGACCATGGACCCCGACCTGGCCGACGACACCGCGAAGCTGCTCGACATCGCCAAGAGCGCCGAGAAGCTGACCGCGAACGGCGTCAAGTTCACCACGATCCCGTGGATCCCCGACCCGGACAACACGAACCGGGTCATCTGGAAGCAGCCCGACGCCAACGAGCTGTTCACCGCCATCAAGACCGACGTCCAACTGCCCGAGGCGGCGCCGACGGCCACCGCCAGCTCGGCGCCCAAGGTCGCGCTCAAGCCCGAGCAGGTCCAGGTCCAGGTGCTCAACGGGACGCAGACCTTCGGCAAGGCCCGCACCGTCGCCGACCAGCTCAGCAAGCAGGGCTTCAAGGTCGTCGGGCTCGGCAACTACCAGGCCCCCGGCGGCAAGGCGATCGCCAAGACCGAGGTCCGCTATGCCAAGAAGGCCGCCGAGGGCGCCGACTACGCCGGAGTCCTCACCGGGATGGTGGTGCCCAAGCCCGGCCCCACGGCCGGCAAGATCAGGCCCACGTCCACCGACGTCTACACCTCGCCGGTCGCGCTGCCCTCCGCTGGCACCAAGGCGGCGGGCTCGCCGGTGATCCAGCTGATCGTCGGCGAGGACTTCGAGGGAGTCAAGGTGGAGAAGCTTCCTGACAGCGTCACCAGCAACACCATCGTCGCCTCGGCCCAGAAGAACGTCTGCACGTGACCTCCGAGTTCCCTGTGTAAGCGGGCGTTCCGGTGCGCGTCTTGAGACAGGACCGTCCCGGCCGGGATATCGTGGTGCGGGTCGGCGACACCGCTCGTCCTCCGCCGTCAGGGCGTCAGTAAGGCGTGGCGGCCGTCGCGTATCCCCCGGCCCCGAGCGAAGCTGAGCGACTCCGTAGTGTCTGAGACCAAGCCGTCCGCCCCGGTCACCACTCCCCCGGCCTCCGGGGGGCCCGGTGAGAGCGCCGGCCCCGCGAGCACGGGGGCCCGGTGGCCACTGCCGGAGGAGACGTTCTGGAGCGAGCAGACCGACCCGCACGGCATCCTGCCCTCCCCCGGCGCCCACGCCGCGCCGCCCCGCACGGACGACCGCCCGGGCGCCCACGCCGCGCCGCCCGTCACCGACGACCGCCCGG
>NZ_JBFAIA010000303.1:0-4963 GCF_040654455.1 Nonomuraea sp. NPDC050691 | reverse complement strand
CCCGGCCGGGGGCGGCGGGGCGTAGGGGGCTTGCGGCGACTGCCCGGCGGGTGGCGGCCCATAGGGGCCCTGCGGTGCCGCGCCGGGTCCGGCGGACGGCACGGCCTGGTGGGCCGGTCCACCGTAGGGAGGCCCTTGCGGCGCCGGCGGGCCCCAGTGCGGGGACGCTTGGGGGCTTGAGTGCGAGGACGCCCAGGGCCCTGACCGCGGGGACGCTTGAGGACCTGAGTGCGGGGACGCCCAGGGCCCTGACTGCGGGGGCACCTGGGGGCCCGAGTGCCGGGGCGCTTGCGGAGCGGGCGGCGATGGCGGCCGTGGGCCGGTTCCCTGCGGGCCTGCGCCCGGAGGTCCGTCATGGCCCGCCGGACCCTGCGGACCCGGGCCCGGCGAGTCCGCTCCGGACTCGGGCCGTTCCGCGGGCGGGCCGCCGCCGAGCACCGCCGCGGCCTGTCGCAGTTCCGGCGGCTCCGAGGACGGGTTCTGCAGCAACCTCATGATCACCTGTTCGGCCGTCGGCCGTCGCGCCGGGTCCTTGGCCAGGCAGGCCGCCACCAGCTCCCGTAACGGCTCCGCGAGCGGCGTCAGATCGGGCTCGGTGTACAGGACGCGCTGGATGATCGTGGGCACCGACGAGGCGGCGAAGGGCCCGGCCCCGGTGGCGGCGAACAGGATGGTGCTGCCCCACGCGAACATGTCCGCCGCCGGCCCCACGGGCTGGGCGAGGATCTGCTCGGGCGCCATGAACGCGGGCGTCCCCACCGGCATGGAGGTGATCGTCGAGGTGGCGTCGAGCGCCCGCGCGATGCCGAAGTCGATGACCCGCGGCCCCTCGGCGCCGAGCAGCACGTTGCTGGGGCTGAGGTCGCGGTGGACGATGCCGGCCTGGTGGATGGCGGCCAGCGCCGTCACGGTGCCGATGGCCAGCCGGTGCAGCGCCGCGTCCGAGCGCGGCCCGTCCTGGGCCACCGCCTCCTGGAGGGACGGCCCGTCGACGTACTCGCTCACGATGTACGGGCGCTCGTCGTGGACGCCGGTGGCCAGCAGCTTAGCCGTGCAGAACGGCGCCACGCGCCGCGCCGCGGCGGCCTCCCTGGCGAACCGCTCCGCCGCGACCGCGTCGCCCGCCAGGTGGGGCCGCAGCCACTTCACGGCCACCCGCTCGCCTTGCCCGTCCTCACCGAGGTAGACGACTCCCTGGCCGCCTTCTCCGAGCCGCCCTTTGATCTCGTAGCCACCGAGAGCGGAGGGATCGCCCGGGCTGAGCTGACTGATAGACGGCATGACCAGATTATGGTCATTTTCCTTGCGGGGCGCTTGATTCCGCGGGCGGGATCAGTTCGGTGCGGAGTTCATGGCTCTGGTCGGGCAGCCGCGCCTCGTAGTAGATCCTGTGTCCGCCGCCGGGCAGCGGGAGGACGTCGAGGTACCGGACGTCCACGACCGGGGAGTCCTCGATCGGGACCAGCAGCGGCGTGCCGCCGTCGCCGCCCGCGGGCGCCGCCAGGCCGGTCCGTTCGAACCAGTTCTCCTCACGTGAGGCCCGCCCGTCGTAGCACGCCCGGCCGTCGGGCAGCACGGCGCACAGGCGTGCGCCGCGCGCGTCCCAGGCGCCGGGGCGGCCGGTCAGCACCGTGCCGTGCCACTCCCAGGTCAGCCCGTCCTCGCTCGTGGCGTAGGCGGTGCTCATGCGGTCCTCCTCGCCGGGCTCGTCCAGCGGATGGCAGCACAGCCACGCCTCCCAGCGGCGGCCGTCGTGGCGGATCACCGGGTCCTTGACCGCGGTCGTACGCCGGTCGCCCTCGAACACCCGGCGCGCTTCCGCGTCCAGGAGACCTTCGGGTTCGGACGCCTCCAGAACGCCGATCCACCAGTGCGGCGTGCCGGGGGTCGCGCAGCTGACATAGAGCCGCCACCGGCCGGAGCCGACGCGCACGAGGGCGGGACGCTCGACCATCGAGGCGCCGAAGCGGCCGGCGCTCAGCACGCCGATCGTGGTGAACCGCTCCCCGTCGGCGGAGCGCGCGAGGACGTTGTGATCCCCGCCCACCCCGTCGCGTACGCGGTAGGCCAGCACGATGGATCCGTCCGCGTCGAGGGCGGCGCTCGGCGCGCCCGCCCACCGGTGCGGCCCCGCACCGGGCGCGGCGGCCACCACCACGGGCCGATCACCGGCCGGGAGAGGAAAACCGCTGCTCAAAGCGTTTTCGAGAGTGTCTTCGACAGCCATGGCCCCAGCCTCGCCGACCGGCCCGCCGAGCGACACTGGCAGGAACGACGGACTACGGGAAATTCCTGCCATCATGAGGGATGTGACGCTCAGCGTGGTGGCCCTGGTGGGCGAGAAGGTGGCGCCGTTCGAACTGGGCGTGGTGTGCCAGGTCTTCGGGCTCGACCGGTCCGAGGAGGGGCTGCCGGTCCACGACTTCGCGGTGTGCGGGCTCCGTCCGGGACCGGTGGCCACGACGGCGGGGTTCGCCATCCAGGTCGACCACGCTCTTGACCGGTTGGAGACCGCCGACCTGATCACCATTCCGGCCTGGCCGGACGCGGAACGTCCGGTGCCGGCACCTGTCGCCGAGGCGCTCCGCGCCGCCGTCGCCCGCGGCGCCCGGGTGCTGTCCATCTGCACCGGCGCCTTCCCCCTCGCCGCCGCGGGGCTGCTGGACGGGCGGCGGGCGGCGACGCACTGGCAGTTCGCCGACCGGCTGGCCGAGCGGTATCCCCGGGTCCGCGTCGACCGCGAGGTGCTCTACGTCGAGGACGGCCCCATCCTCACCAGCGCGGGAGCGGCCGCCGGGATCGACGCCTGCCTCCACGTGGTCCGCCGCGAGTACGGGGCCGCCACGGCGAACGCGCTCGCCCGCCGCATGGTCGTGCCGGCGCACCGGTCAGGAGGACAGGCCCAGTTCATCGAGCTGCCGGTCCCGGCGGCCGGTGACGGCTACGGCTTGTCGGGTCTGATCGACTGGATGCAGGCGCACCTGGACCGGCCGTTGACCGTGGAGACGCTGGCGGCGCGGGCCGCGATGTCGCCGCGCACGTTCGCCAGGCGGTTCAAGGCCGCCACCGGCACCACTCCTCTCCGCTGGCTTCTCGACCGGCGGCTCCAGCACGCCGAGGAGCTCCTGGAACGCACCGACCTGCCCGTGGAGGCGGTGGCCGTCCGGGCAGGTTTCGGCAGCGCCGACGCCCTGCGCCACCACTTCACGGCCCGCCGGGGCATCGGTCCCGCGACCCACCGGCGCACCTTCCGGCGGCCCGCGCAGTGATCCCACGCCCGGCTGATCGGCGGCTTCCCGCCCAGGGCGGCATGCGGCCGATCGCGGTTTCCGCGTGAGCGGCTGTGCGCGGCGTCAACGTGCGAACTTCTCGACGGCTGCCGGGGTGACGGGGGTGAAGAAGTTGACGAGGTTGCCGTCGGGGTCGCGGAACAGCAGCGACCGGTTACCCCAGGGCATCGTGGTGGGCTCGGTGACGAAGTCCGTGACGAAGCCGGTCAGGTTCTGGTGAATGCGGTCCACGTCGTCGACGAGGAACTCGGTGATCACGCTCCGGTTGTCCGCCGGGCGGGCAGAGCCCGGGGCGAACAGGGGGACGGTGCGGGTGCCGGCGATCGCGAGGGTGGCGCCCGCGGTCTTGAGTTCGGCGAAGTCCTCGGTGGCCCACGTCGCCCGCGCCCCTGTGGCTCGCTCGTAGAACTCGACCAGGCGCGCTACGTCGCTGGTGATGATGCGGATCGAGACGAAGTCCATGGGAATCTCCTTGGCTGTGCTGGAGGCGTGCGCGTCGCAGACTAGGAGAAATAGTGGACAGAACCGGTCCTGTATTCGCATTAGGCTGCGAACGTGCCTCGACCGACCGCCCGCGTGCTGACACTCCTGGAGCTGCTGCAGTCGGGCGGCACCAGGACGGTGGCCGAACTCGCCGACCGGCTCGGCGTCGAAGGGCGCACCGTGCGGCGGTACGTGGACCAGCTGATCGATCTGGACGTGCCCGTGGAATCGGTGCGCGGCCGCTACGGCGGGTACCGGCTCGCCCCCGGGTACCGCTTGCCTCCGCTCATGCTGAGCGACGACGAGGCGCTGGCCGTGCTGCTCGGCCTGGTCGCCGGCCGCCGATCAGGGTTGACGACGACGGAGCACACGGCAAGCGAGACGGCATCGGCGAAGATCCGGCGGGTGCTGCCCAAGCACATCGCCCGTCGGCTCGACACGCTCCTGGAAGCTCTCGCCTTCACGGATCAGCCCGGCGAGTTCGACACCCCGGACGCCGAGGTCCTGCTCACCATCGCCGATGCGGTGCGTCACCGCCGACCGGTCTCGATCCGCTACACCGACCGCGACGGACGGCGCAGCGAACGCACGCTGCACGCGTACGGGATCGTCGCCCATTCCGGCCGATGGTACGTCACGGGCGAGGACGCGCAGATCGGCGCGGACCGCACCTTCCGGCTCGATCGCGTCGCAGACGCGAGGACCTTGCCCGGCTCGTTCGAAGCGCCCGCGGGTCCCGGTCCGGCACAGCGTGTGTTGTCGGCGTTCGCCACGGCCGAGTACCGGCATGAGGTGACCTTGCGGATCCACGGGACGGTCGGGCAGATCCGCGCCCGCCTCCCCGCCGGCGTCGCGAGCCTGGAGGAGTACACGCCCGTGGCAGGCGAAGAGGACCGGGCGGCCGAGCGCTGGCTGCGCGTCGAGCTGCGGGTGGAGCGGCTCGACTGGTTGCCTCCGGTCTCGCCTCACTCGACCGTCCGTTCGTCGTCGAGCGCCCCGACGAACTGCGCAACCTCGTCATCGCGCTCGCCCAGCGCCTCGCGTCCTACGCCCGCCAAACCTGACAGCGAGGAGCCGATGCCATGAGATGGCACCGCTAGACGAGTAAGTCCTAAGTCGTTCGGAGTGCAGGTACGACGAAGGGTGTCGAGGATCGATGTGTGATGAACGACCTCAACACCCTTCTGACC
>NZ_JBFAIA010000302.1:0-5029 GCF_040654455.1 Nonomuraea sp. NPDC050691 | reverse complement strand
CGCCGATCACGTCGAGCCGGTGCCCGGCGAACGCGCGGGAGGTCGCGGTCACGGTACGCCCGGCGGGCGCCCGCCACCAAGACCGTCTCCGCCGCCAAGGCCAACCGAGCCGTCAGCGTCCACCGCCTCCACCGCCTCCGCCGCGTCCGTCGTGCCAGGGCCGGTCGCCGCGCCTGCCGTGGCCGCCATGGCCGGGTCGCCGGCCGGGGGAGGGACGTCCGTGTCCGCCACGATGGCTGGGGTGAGGTGGCCGGCCGTGGTGTCGCCGAGGGGCACGCCGTACGCCGGCTCCCCGGCCGCCGGGGCGCTGACCGCCTCCAGGGCCGGGTCGCGAGCCGGCACGCCGCCGATCGGGCTGCCCGCCAGCTCCAGGTAGTGGGCCCAGTCCCAGTAGGGGCCGGGGTCCTCGTGCATGCCCGGATGACTCTCGGCCGTCGTGCCCGGGACGTTGTCGTGGCCGAGGACGTGGGCCCGGTCGAGGGGCAGCTTGTACAGGTCCGCCAGGTAGCGCAGCAGCCGGGCCGAGGAACGGTACATCGCCTCCGTGTACCAGGTCGCCCCCTTGGCCAGGTACCCCTCGTGTTCGATGCCGATGGAGCGGGCGTTGATGTCCCAGTTGCCGGCGTGCCAGGCGACGTCGCGCGTCCGTACGTGCTGGGCGACGTGCCCGTCGCCGGAACGCACGGTGTAGTGCCAGCTCACGTAGTCGGGGTCGGTCACCATCGACCGGATGCCGCTGTAGCGGCCCTCCGTGTCGTGGATCACGATGTAGTCGATCCGGCGCTTCGTGGTGGCGGGGAGCCGGTCGTGGTTCCCGTAGCCGCCCCCGCTCGTACGCTCGAACACGGCGGGCATCCACTCGCAGTCGAGCGTCGCGGGGCACTCGGCCTCGCGCGCGAGGCGCAGCGGGGGGCCGGCGGGCGGGCGCAGGCCGGGCGCGGGGGAGAGGCGGACGAGGAAGCCGTCGTCGGTACGGCGGGCCGCGCCCTCGCGGATCACCGCGAACACCTCGTCCGCGAAGTCCCGCGAGCCACTACGGGTGATCCCGCTCCCGCCCCCGTCGCTGCCCGCGCCGAACCCGGCGCCGGTCCGCCTGGCGTCGCTGCCCGCGTCGAACCTCGCACCGCTCACTCCACCGGAGCCGCCGGCGTCGGCCGCACCGCCGTGCCGCGGCGCGGCCCCGCTGTGTTCCGGCGGGCCGAGAGGGTGGCGGGTCTCGGCGTAGCGGGCGACGGCGTCGTACCAGTCGGCCGGGTCGGAGCTGGGACGCGCCTGGAGGGAGGCGAGGACGGCGGCGCCGCCCCTGATGTTCGCGGCCGGGTCGGAGCGCAGCCGCTGGGCGGACAGCCCGGTGAGCCGCGCGGCCCGAGCCAGCGTCGCAGCCTCGTCCCCGGCCGGGGCGCGCAGCAGGTGCATCGGCCCGTACCCGCCCGCCGTGCTCGGCCGTCCCCCGTTCGCATCCCAGCGCGACTCCAGGTACGACACCCCCAGCAGCACGCTCACCGGCACCCCGGACTCCGCGGCGGCCCGCGTGAAGTCCGCCTGGCGGCCCGGCAGCGGGCCGGGGACGGTGAGCAGACCGGCGGCGAGACCGGTGACCAGACCGGCGGCGGCCCAGTGCGGCATGACAACCTCCACGGATCGACACGGATAGACTACGCACAGTAATCAACCATGGGGGAAGCCCGGGGGCGCCGCGAGATCGTGTTCAGCAGGCTATTCCTGCCCGATTCCGGGCAGGATGTTGGCGTGTCGCGTTCCCTGTGCGTAGTGTCCTCGTCTGTGTCCACGACGCTGCACCCCTACGAGGAGCTGATCGCCCACCTCACCCGGACGAGCGGGCTCGGCCCCGGTGAGGCGGCGCGCGTGGTCGCCGACGTGCTGTCGTACTTCTCCGAGTCGGTGGAGGAGTTCGTGCGGCGGCGCCACGGCGAGCTGAAGTCCCGCGGTCTCACCAACGACGAGATCTTCCCCAGAGTGGCCGCGGAGCTGCGGGGGCGCCGTGTCTCGGCGCCCGAGCTGTCCCTGCGGCAACTGCGCCGCATCGTCTACGGCTGACAGCAAGAGACCCCCGAACAGAACAACGGATCATCGTCTTCCGGTGAAGGCGGATGACGACGGATAGGAGATGTCGGATGTGCGGAATCGTCGCCTACGTCGGCCCCAAGGACGCCGCCCCCATCCTGCTGGAGGGCCTGCAGCGGCTGGAGTACCGCGGGTACGACTCGGCCGGTGTCGTGGTGTCCAGCAAGGGGCTCAAGGTCCGCAAGGTCAAGGGCCGGGTCGCGGACCTGGCCAAGGTCATGCCGGCCCGGTTCAAGGGCGGGCTGGGCATCGGTCACACCCGGTGGGCCACGCACGGCGTCCCGAGTGACGTCAACGCGCACCCGCACCTGTCGTCCGACGAGCGCATCGCCGTCGTGCACAACGGCATCATCGAGAACGCCGACGAGCTGCGTTCCCGGCTGGCGGCCGACGGCGCGGCGTTCGTCTCCGAGACGGACACCGAGGTGCTGGCCCACCTGATCGCCCGCACCGTCAAGGAGACCGACTCGCTGGAGGAGGCCGTCCGCAAGGCGCTGAAGAGCGTCGTCGGGACGTACGGCATCGCCGTCGTGGACGCCGAGCGGCCGGGCGAGGTGGTCGTGGCGCGCAACGGCAGCCCGATCGTGCTCGGCATCGGCGAGAAGGAGATGTTCGCCGCCTCCGACGTGGCGGCGCTGGTCCGCTACACCCGCCAGGTCGTCCACCTGGAGGACGGCGAGCTGGCCGTGCTCAAGGCCGACGGCTTCCACACCTTCGCCAGTGACGCCCGCGAGACGGCCAAGGAGCCGCTCACCGTCGACTGGGACGCCGGCCACTACGACACCGGCGGCTACGAGCACTACCTGCTCAAGGAGATCTCCGAGCAGCCCGAGACCGTGGCCCGCACCATGAGCGGCCGCCTCGACGAGCGCTTCCACATCGCCCACCTGGGCGGCCTGAACATGGACGCCCGCGAGACCCGCTCCTTCCGCCGCGTCAAGATCATCGGTTGCGGCTCCGCGTACTACTCCGGCCAGATCGGCGCCCAGCTCATCGAGGAGCTGGCCCGCATCCCGGCCGACGCCGAGCCGGCCAGCGAGTTCCGCTACCGCAACCCGGTTGTCGACCCCGACACCCTCTACGTCGCGATCAGCCAGTCGGGGGAGACCTACGACACGCTGGCCGCGGTGCAGGAGCTCAAGCGCAAGGGCGGCCGGGTGATCGGCATCGTCAACGCGGTCGGCAGCGCCATCGCCCGCGAGGTGGACGGTGGCGTCTACCTGCACGCCGGGCCGGAGGTGTCGGTCGCCTCGACCAAGGCGTTCACCTCGACCGCGCTGGCCTTCGCGCTGCTCGCCCTGCACTTCGGCCGCGTGCACGACCTGTCGCCGGCCGACGGCCGCCGCATCGTCGAGGGGCTGCGCCGGCTGCCCGCGCAGATCGAGGAGATCCTCACCCAGAACGACAAGATCGCCGAGCTGGCGCGGAAGTACGCCCCGTACCCGAGCATGATGTTCGTCGGGCGCGTGCGCGGCTACCCGGTCGCCCGCGAGGGCGCCCAGAAGCTCAAGGAGATCTCGTACGTCCACGCCGAGGCCTACCCGGCGAGCGAGCTCAAGCACGGCCCGCTAGCGCTGATCGGCCCGGAGATGCCGACGGTGGCGATCGTCCCGGACGACGAGCTGCTCGACAAGAACCTCACCACGCTCGGCGAGATCCGCGCCCGCGGCGGCCAGGTGCTCATGGTCGGCCACCGCGAGCCCGACACCAAGCTGGCCGACGACGTGATCGTGGTGCCCAAGAACGAGATCGAGCTGGACCCGATCCTGCTGACGATCCCGCTCCAGCTCCTCGCCTACCACGCGGCCGTGGCGCTCGACCGCGATGTGGACAAGCCGCGCAATCTGGCGAAGAGTGTCACAGTTGAATAAATTCGTGCGGCACTATGGCTACAATCGCACAAAGGTCGTGTTAGCGGAGCAATCTCGACCTAAGATCCGGATGTGGCCGAGTTCGATCCTCACACGCCGAACGTCGCCCGCATGTACGACTACCTGCTCGGCGGCCACGACAACTACGCCGTCGACCGCGAGGCGACCGAGCGGCTGGTCGCGCTGGTCCCCCAGGCCGTGCCGCTGGCCCGGGCCAACCGCGGCTTCCTGAGGCGAGCCGTGCGCCACCTGGCCCACGCCGGCGTGCGCCAGTTCCTCGACCTCGGCAGCGGCCTGCCCACCCAGGGCAGCGTCCACGAGATCGTCCCCGGCGCCCGGGTCGTGTACGTCGACCGCGACCCGGTCGTGGCGGCGCACGCGCGGGCGCTGCTGGGCGAGCACGAGGGAGAAGGGCCCGGCCCGGGCCGCCGGGCCTTCCTCCAGGTCGATCTGCTCGACGCGGACGAGGTGCTGGGCCGCGCCTCGGACCTGCTCGACCTCGGCCGCCCGGTCGGGGTCCTGCTGGTCGGGATCCTGCACTTCATCCCCGACGCGGACGGCCCGTACGCGATGGTGGCCCGGCTGCGCGAGGCGGTCGCGCCGGGCAGCCACCTGGTGATCACCCACGCCGTCGCCCCCGGCCGCCCGGCGGAACCCAGCCGGGCCGGCGTGGTCCCGATCTCGCGGGGCGGTGCCGCCGACCGGTCGCCGGCGGCGATCCGGCGGTTCTTCGGCGACTTCCCCCTGGTCGAGCCCGGCCTGGTGAACGCGGCGGACTGGCGTCCCGACCGGCCCCGCCTGGCGGGCGAGCCTGGTGCGGGTTCGTACCTGATGGCGGGTGTGGGATGGAAGCACCCGATTGACCCCGATGTGTGACAGCGCGTGATGGTTCGCTAACCTGGTGTGGCGAGGTCTCGCCTCGCGGACCGGGGGAGGCACCATGCGCCGACGGCAAGTGTTCGCGCTCGGGCTCGCCCTGGCGGCCTCCGGGACCACACCCGAGCGTCGCGAGGCGCACCGCGATCACCGCGCCCTGCTCGGCCGTGCGGTGGCCGCTGTGGCCGTTGAGGTCC
>NZ_JBFAIA010000301.1:0-5073 GCF_040654455.1 Nonomuraea sp. NPDC050691 | reverse complement strand
GTCGAGTTCGGGCACGAACGTCAGTCCGCGCGTGCGACGGGCCTCGGCGTACACCGGGTACACCAGGACCGGGGACGGCTACGTCGACCTCGCCTGGGACGCGGGCTCCTCGGAGCCGGTCTACTACCGCGTCCAGTTCCGCTCGAAGGGCACCTCCACCTGGTACACCTTCGCCTACCCCACGACGAGGACCTCGGCGCACCTGACCACACCGCTGTGGAACGACTTCCTGTACGACTTCCGCGTCTTCTCCCAGAACAGCGGGGCCATGAGCGCCCCGTCCAACGCGGTCACCACCGGCCCGGCCTCGGTCGCGCCCAGCGCGCCGAAGAACCTGCGCGTCCAGGCGTCGGGCTACGGCTACGTCACCCTCACCTGGGACCCGAGCGACACCCCGAACGCCTACTACTGGGTCCACTTCAGGTCGGCGGGCAGCTCGGCGTGGTACTACTTCGCCTACCCCACCGTCGGGACGCGCGTCACCCTCACCGCGCCGCTGTGGACCGGCTTCACGTACGACTTCCGGGTCGTCGCGGTGAACCGCTGGGGCTCCAGCCCGCCGGGCAACACCGTCACGGGCGGGCCCACCCATGCGTCCCCGCAGGCGCCGAGGGCGTTCACCGCGACCTCGGCCGTCGGCGGCATCAAGCTGGACTGGTACGCGAGCCCCACGCCGGGCGTCATGTACTGGGTCTACTACCGTCCCTCGTTCCCGTGGAGCGGCGCCTGGGTACGCAGCCGGTACCCGACGACGAAGACCTCGGCCGTCCTCAAGTGGGTCCCCGACATCCGGTACGACGTCAAGGTGACGGCCGTCAACCCGGCCGGCGAGGAGGCCGCCCCCACGCGGACCGCCATGCTGCTGCCCACGAAGCTGAAGATGTACAACCAGCTCACGCAGATCGGCGCGACCGGGCGGGCGTGGTGGGCCGACGCCACCTTCAACCGGGAGTACTACTCCACCTACGGTTTCAACTGGGACAACGACACGTGCAGCTGGAGCCCTGACCGGCCCTGGGTCTACAACAAGCGGGTGGACTTCCGCGACGCGTGCAAGCGCCACGACTTCGGCTACCGCAACGCCAAACAGCTGGGCATCTTCGGCTACCAGGTGAAACGGTACGTGGACTGGATGTTCCTGCAGGACATGTACCACGCGTGCGAGACGCAGCTGCCGTCGTCCTACCAGCGCGCCTGCACCTTCACCTCCAACCTCTACTACAACTGGGTGAGCAACTTCGGCTCATGACGAGGCGGTCCCGGCGGCCCGGGAGGGCCAGGCCGCGAGGGCCAGGTCGGCCGTGGCGGCCAGCTCGGCGGCCGTCGCGCCGTCGCGGGCCCGCTGGGACATGCCCTGGATGACCGCCGCGAAGTAGGCGGCCAGGGCGCGCGGGTCGGCTTCCCCGGGGAGCTCGCCGTCCCGTTGGGCGGCGCGCAGCCGCGCCTCGAAGGTGACCAGGTTGGCGTTGCGCAGCTCGCGCAGGAACGCCTCCACCTCCTCGTCCTCGACGCCCACGTTGGTGGCGGCGCAGATGGTCAGGCATCCGGCGGGGTGCGAGGGGTCGGGGTAGATCGCGGCGGCCTCGCGCAGGATGCGGGCGAGCGCGCCCCGCGCGGTGGGCTCCTCCTCCAGCGCCACGGCCATGAACGCGCCGACCGGCGAGCGGCCGTAGGCGGCCACGACCTCCTTGAACAGCGTCTTCTTGTCGCCGAAGGCGGCGTACAGGCTGCCCGGGCGGATGCCCATCGCCTCGGTCAGCTCGCCGACCGAGGTGGCCTCGTACCCGCGTCGCCAGAACAGCAGCGTGGCCGCGGCGAGCGCGGCGTCGCGGTCGAACCCCCGCGGCCTACCCCGCGCGGCCCGCCGGCCCGCGCCCGTCCCTGTGTCCGTCGCCATGCCCCCCATTCTAGAGCGACCACTCAACAAATCGTGCTACCGTCTTTCTTGAACGATCACTCAAGAAATGAGGAGCACCATGAGCAGGACCCTCGACGGCAAGGTCGCGCTGGTCACCGGCGGCAGCAGGGGCATCGGCCGGGCCATCGCCGAGCGACTGGGCCGTGACGGCGCGGTGGTCGCCGTGGCCTACGCCCGTGACACCGCCTCGGCCGAGGAGGTCGTGGCCCGGATCCGCAAGGACGGCGGCCGGGCGTTCGCGATCCGGGCCGAGCTGGGCGAGCACGGCGACGCGGTCCGGTTGTGGGACGCCTTCGACGCCGCGGTCGAGGAGTTCGCGCCCGCCGGCGGCGTGGACGTCCTCGTCAACAACGCCGCCATCGCCACCAGCTCCGACCTCGACGGGCTGACCGAGGAGGAGCTCGACCGGGTGTTCGCGGTCAACGTGCGGGCGCCGTTCTTCATCGTCAAGGAGGGGCTGGGGCGGCTGCGCGACGGCGGGCGGATCGTCAACATCTCCAGCGGCGTGGCCCGCATCGCGCTGCCGCGCGTGATCGCCTACTCCTCCACCAAGGGCGCGCTGGACGTCTTCACCCTCAACCTGGCCAAGCTGCTCGGCCCGCGCGGCATCACGGTCAACTCGGTGGCCCCCGGCTACGTCGACACCGACGTCAACGCGGGCTGGCTCCGCACGGACCCGGAGGCGGCGGCCGAGGCCGCGGCGGCCGCCGCGCTGGGCCGGGTCGGGCAGCCGGACGACATCGCGGGCGTCGTCGCGTTCCTCGCCTCGGACGACGCCCGCTGGGTGACGGGCCGCGTCGTGGACGCCACGGGCGGCACCGCCTTGTGACGCCCGCCGCCTCAGGCGGCCCAGACCGATCCAGGCGACCCCCGCGGCCTCAGGCGGCCGGCTTGAGCGCCTCGTGCCAGCGGGCCGTGTCGGTGTACTGGTGCAGGCGGCTGATCCGGCCGTCGGTGACCTCCCACAGGTGGACGAACTCGGCCTCGTACGCCCGGCCGGTGGAGCGGGCGACGCCCCGGTAGGTGCCCGCGACGACGACGGTGCCGTCGGTGGCCTCGTGCCACGTCTCGGCGTACGGGGCGGTGGCGAACGCGACGTTGATCGGCCCCCAGATCCCGGCCATCGCCTCCCGCGGGCCGTGGAAGGAGCCGCCGGCGCCGCACGGCAGGCCGGGCGCGGTGCGGGCCTCGAACGCGGGATGCAGGATCGCGAGGATCCCGGCTCCGTCGCCCGCCTGGGTCGCCTCGTAGAAACGCTGGACGAGCTCGGTGGATCGGCTCATGCCGCCCCCTTTTTAGATGATAGATTCTAGAAGCAATCATCTAATATCACGGGAGGCGGCGGATGGGAAGGCCGGGCAAGTTCACCGAGGACCGGATCCTGGACGCGGCGATGGCGATCACCGCCGAGGAGGGGCCCGCCGCGGCCACCATGGCCGCCATCGCCGGGCGGCTGGGCGCGCCGACCGGCTCGCTCTACCATCGCTTCGCCTCGCGCGACCTGCTGATGGCGGCCCTGTGGCTGCGCGGCGTGCGCCGCTTCCAGCACGGCGTGATCGAGGCGCTGGCGGCGGGGGACGTGGAGGCGGCCGCGCTGCACACCCCGCGCTGGTGCCGCGACCACCTGGCCGAGGCGGCGACGGTGCTGCTCCACCGCCGGGAGCTGGTCGCGCGGTGGCCCGGCGAGCTGGCCGGCGAGCTTGAGGGGGTCAACACCGGCCTGTGGGCGGCGTTCGACGCGTGCGCGGCCCGCCTTCCCGTCGTGGGGCGCGAGCGGCTGGTCTTCGCCGTGGTCGACCTGCCCTACGGCGCCGTGCGGCGCCACCTGCTGGCCGGGCAGCCCCCTCCCCCGCTGGTCGACGAGCTGGTGGCGCGCGCCTGCCGCGCCGTGCTGGACCCCGTCCCGGAGGAGGCGGCCACGGGGAGCCGGGTCAGGGGCGGATGATCGCCATGCGGGTGACCGTGAGCTCCTCGATCGCGAACCGCGGGCCCTCCCGCCCGGCGCCCGAGTCCTTGACGCCCCCGTACGGCATGTTGTCCGCCCGGAACCCCGGCACGTCGTTGACCACCACGCCCCCGGCCTCGATGCGCTCGATCGCGGCGAACGCGGTGGCCAGCGAGCGGGTGAAGACCGCGGCGTGCAGCCCGTACCGGGAGGCGTTGACGGCGGCGAAGGCGGCGTCGAGGTCCGGCACCGAGCGCACGCACACGACGGGGCCGAAGATCTCCTCGTCCCACGCGGCGGACCCGTCCGGCACGTCCGTCAGCACCGTCGGCGCGATGGCCCGGCCGTCGCGGACGCCGCCCGTGACGAGCGTGCCGCCCGACTCCCGCACCCAGCCGAGCACCCGCTCGGTGGCGGCCGGGTCGATCAGCGGCGCCACCCGGGTCTCCGGCGAGCGCGGGTCGCCGGAGACGACGTCCTTCACCCGCTCGGCGAGCAGCGACACGAACGCCTCTCGCGCGGGCTCCTCCACCAGCACCCGCTGCACCGAGATGCACGCCTGGCCGGAGGCGTAGTAGCCGCCCCGCACCACCGCGTCCGCGGCGGCCTCCAGGTCGGCGTCCGCGGCCACCACCAGCGCGGCGTTCGAACCGAGCTCCAGCAGCACCTTGGTGGGTGCGGCGGCCCGCGCGATGGCGTGGCCGGCGGCGGCCGAGCCGGTGAACGACACCGCGCCGATCCGCCGGTCCTCCACCAGTGCCCGCCCGACCTCGACGTCACCGGTGACGAGCTGCACCCCGGCCGGGGGCAGCCCGCCCGCCGAGCGCAGCAGGTGCACGAGCCAGAGCGTGGCCAGCGGCGTCGCGGGGGCCGGCTTGACGATCATCGGGCAGCCCGCCGCCACCGCGGGCGCGATCTTGTGGGCGGCCAGCAGGAGCGGGTAGTTGAAGCCGGTGATCCCGACCACCACGCCGATCGGCCGCCGCGTCCAGAACCCGACCAGCCCCTCGCCCGAGGGCAGCAGGTCGAGCGGCACCGTCTCGCCGTGCAGCCGGGCCACCTCCTCGGCCGCCGTCGCGAGCGTGACGAGCGTGCGCGCCACCTCCACCCGGCAGTCCACCAGCGGCTTGCCGGTCTCCAGCACCAGCAGCCGCTCGACGTCCTCCCTGCGGGCCGCGAGCGCGTCGTGGGCGCCCATGAGCGCGGCGCG
>NZ_JBFAIA010000300.1:0-5231 GCF_040654455.1 Nonomuraea sp. NPDC050691 | reverse complement strand
ATCCCCGGAGGGCAAGCAGGCGCTCGCCGACCCCGCGCGAACGGTACAGGAGCTGGCCGACCTCACCGAGCGGGCCTGGCACGCCCTGCTGGCCCCGCACTGGGCCAGCATTCGGGCCCTACTGGAAGCGGACATCGCCCACCGGTCGGGACGGCTGGCGGCAGGCGGATGGGAGGCGCTCTTCGCCGACCTGCATCCGGATCTGGCCTGGTCAGACGACACGCTCCTCCACAGGACGCCGCACGACTTTCCGGGGGCACAGCAGACGGACGGCCGAGGCGTGCTGATGGTGCCCAACGTCTTCGTCTGGCCAGACGTGGTAAGTGGCTTCGCCGCGCCGTGGCAGCCCACGGTGATCTATCCGGCCAGGGGCGTGGGCACGCTCTGGCAGGCCCCTGCCGCGGGAGCGCCGGGCGCGCTGGTCCGGCTCGTCGGCCGGACCCGGGCCGCCATCCTGGCCGACCTGGACGAACCCGCCTCGACGACGGCGCTCGCCCATCGCCACGGCATGGCACCGTCGTCCGTGTCGGCCCACCTGTCAGTACTGCGCGACGCCGGCCTGCTGACCGCACGCCGGCACGGCCACCAGGTGCTGTACGAGCGCTTACCCCTCGCCGTGGCACTGCTGGCGGCCGAATCGGTGGCTCGGCACTGAGACGGCGTGTCCGGGCAGGGGTGGACTGCTCCCAGATCAGAGCCTCACAAGGGGGCCGCAGACCGGCCCGCCCCCCGTCGACCGCGGACGGGCCGGCAGCAAGCACCAACTGATCACCGACGCCACCGGCATCCCACTCGCCGTCATCCTGACCGGAGCCAACCGCAACGACGTCACCCCGCTGCGCCTGCTGTTGGACGCCATCCCCAAGGTGCGCGGCAAACGCGGCCGGCCCCGCCAGCGCCCCGACGTCGTGCTCGGCGACCGCGGCTACGACCACGACAAGTACCGCCGAACTGCAGATCCGCCCACTGATCGCCCGCCGCGGCACCCAAACCCGGCTCCGGCCTCGGCAAACAACGCTGGGTCGTCGAGCAGACCTTCGCCCTGCTGCACGCAGGCCGGCCCGTCGCCGCGAACGCCAGTGACGCAGTCACCCACCCGCCTCATTGATCAGCTATGTCCGACTTTTGCACCCGCCGAGCGACCTCGGACCAGATTCATTGAGACACATCGGGCAGGGGCCTCGGCAGTAATGGCCGCGAATTCAACGATGTTGTTGTTGACCTGGAAGATCCCTGAAGGAACACAATCACGGGACGGCACGGCGGTGCAGGGATTAGCGGTAGGGGGTTGATCTTCGTATCGGTTCGGTGACGCGAGCCAGGTGAACTGGGACATCTCCGTGGACTCCACGACCGTCCGAGCGCACCAGCATGCCGCCGGCGCGCCCCGCACACCGCCCCCACCCGCCTCCACCCGCGGACGGCAAAAGGGGGGACGCCGCCGAGACAAAACAGGGCGATCCGGTACTGGCCACGCTGGCCGCCCGGCCGGCGGAGGTGGTCCAACTGGGGAATGCCTAGGTCGCTCCCGCGGCGGGTTCACCACCAAGATCCAACGGGTGCCCCGGCTCGGGCCGGGCCGCCCACGCGCCCGGCCCGACAGCCTGGCCGCAGACAAGGCCTATTCCTCCCGCGCCAACCGCGCCCACCACGCCGCCACAAGATCCGCCACACCATCCCCGAACCACGCGATCAACGCGCCCACCGCCGTCGACGCGGCTCGGCCGGAGGACGCCCCACCGGCTTCGACGCCGAACGCTACAAAGCGCGCAACGTCGTGGAACGGGCGATCAACCGGCTGAAGAACTTCCGGGCCGTGGCCACGCGATACGACAAGCGCGCCTACATCTTCCTCGGCGGGGCCGGGCGCGGTTACTCCAGCGAGCCCGCGCTCCACCCCTCTGATTGCGCGCGATACGCGATTGATGCGTGTCCGCTCCTGAACGGGCGGATGACCAGCTACCGCAGCACGCGCCGTGATCTGGAGGCCGAACGTTGTGGCGACCCGACCTGTGACTGCCGCCTGTGGACCAACTCAGCCGACCACGAGGCGCGGGCCGGTGCGAGGGCGTCCTCGTTCTACGCCGCCACTTATCGGCAGGAGGACTACCGGATGCACTGGGGCGGGATGCGCGAGCACCGCGACGTGCTGCTCGGCGTCGCCGTGTCCGGCATCGAGCCGCTGTCGATCCGGCTGGTCACTGCGGGAGAGCCATCGTTTTTGGACTTCGCCCGCGCTCTGCTCATGAACCTCCCCTTGACCTGAAAGGACACGCGATGAGCGTGCCAGTGACCGACGTCATGACCTTCGTCAGCCAGGCCGACGAGGGCACTCTCGACCAACTCGTCCTCGCCATCCAACAGCGCCGCGAGGTCGTCAAGGCTATCGCGGCGGCCGCACTCAAGGAGGGCGATGTCGTGGAGATTCACAGCATCAAGCCCGCCTACTTGCATGGCCGATGTAGGGGTCGCCGCCGCCTCCGCTGCCGAGGGGCTGCACGAGTCCCTTCACGCGGGTGGCGCCGGAAAGCTCTCCGGGGTGGTCAGGCCGGTGCTCTCCAGCAGGCGCTGGTGGTTGAGCACCGCGGCGTTGGCCTGCTCGGAGAAGCGCCGGACCAGGGTGTTCTGCGTGGTGCCGCGTACGGTGCCGATCAAGGTGAAGATCTTGCCGTGGGCCAGGCGCAGCCACTTGACGTAGGTGACGTCGTAGGCGGAACCAGATCTGCCGGATATGTCGCTCATCCAGCCCTGCTGCTCGTCCGTGGGCTTCACCGGCAGCTTGACGTCCAGCTTCGCGGCCAGGTCGCGGACCTGCTCGTCCAGCGCGTGGTGCTGGGCCGCGATCTTCCTGCTGACCTCCCGGACCTTGCCCCTGCTGGCGCGTTGCACCGCGTCCTGGGCCATGGGCATCTCCCACAGGCCGGCGAGCCGGACCTTCTTGATGAGGTCCCGGTCGGTCTCCGACAACGGCCCCCATCTGGTCTCCTGGGTGCCGGTGTCGGCCGCGGCCACACCCGGGGCGGCGGGTGAGCCGACCGGCTCGATCGTGACCGTGGGCGGCACGGCGCCGAGGTCTCCGGAGCGTGGCGTGGGCGTGTACTGGGCGCAGGCGGCGAGCGCGCAGAGCGCGACAGCGGCGCAACCGGCGAGAACCCCGCGGCTCCGGCTGAGTCTCATGGGCGTCATCCCTTCCGGGCCTCGTGCGCGGCCCGTTCGAGTGATGCTGGTCACCCGGAGATACGCCCGCGGGGTCGCGGACGGTTCAGAGCAGTGTGCAAGGTTTGCACGGAGCAAGCAGGGACCGAGCACGGGACAAGCGCTGAGCGAGCCGGTCAGGCCGGGCCCGCCGGCTTCAGAGGTCGTCGAGGAACTCCCCCTCGGCGATGGGCTTCTCGTCCGCGGCCAGGCTGAAGGTGTTCAGGGCCGCGACCATGGCCTCTCGCTGCTCCTGCGTGAGCTGGGCGAGGATGCGCGCCAGGTCGCCACGGCGATGCCGGGTCACCCCGTCGACCAGTGCCCGTCCTTCCGGTGTGAGCGCGATGCGCACCGTGCGCCGGTCACTGGCGGAACGGCTGCGCCGCACCAGGCGCTTGGCCACCAGCCGGTCGCACATGCGCGAGGCCGTCGACTGGTTCACGTCGAGCGCCTCGGCCAAGGTGGCCAGCCGTTGCGGCCCCCGCGCGGCGATCAGGACCAGGGCCCGGTGCTGCGGAAGGGTCACGTCACCGCCGGCGGCGGCGATGGAGCGCGCCGCCACGGCCACCAGCGCCCGGCTCGCGGTCAGCACCGCCTCCACCACGGGGTCGTCCACGGACAGCTGTCCGACGGCCGATTCGCGCACCGCGCCCCCCATCACCGCGCCCCCTCACCGCTCCACCGACATCACTCCAGCAATGTAGCGGGGGCTCGCCCGGTTCCGTCCGTCCCGGCGTACGTGCCGGAGCCGCTCCAGCGGTACGGCTAGAACAGCATCCTCACCCCGGCCCGCCGGATGGACACCCACCGCGCCAGCGGGTCCACGGCCGCGTGGGTGGCCGGTGACGCCTTCGCGAAGGACAGGGCACCGTCCACCAGGGCGGGCGGCCGTACCGGGACGTCGGGCGCGATGCCCGCGACGACGGCGAGCGGGCCGTCGCCGGAGCGGAGCGCGGCCGGCTTCTCGCCGAGCAGGGCGTGCAGGGCGTGCAGGGCGGCCAGGGCGCGGTCCCGCGCGGCCGGGCTCTCCTCGGCGAAGGCCCGCTCGCGCGCGTACTCCCTGATCAGGTCGTGGACGGTGTAGCGGCCGGGCTCGCACTCCTCGATCAGGTGGGCGGTGGAGAGCTGGCCCAGGAGCCGGTCGGCCGCCTCGGCGGTGGCGCCGATCAGCGCGGCGGCCTCCTCGTGGGTGAAGGCGGGCCACGGCAGCAGGCCCAGGAGCCGGAACAGCCGGCGGGGTGGCGGCTCGAGGCGCCGGTAGGACAGGTCGAAGGCGCCGCGGACCGCGGCGTGGGGGTCGTCGTGGAGGTCGAGGATGGACAGCCGGGCCCGGGTGAGCCGGCGCACCTGGCCGGCGATGTCCCTGCCCGGTCCGGCGACGATGTCGGCGGCGGCGATCCGCAGGGCCAGTGGCAGGTAGCCGCAGACGCGGGCGAGCTCCAGCGCGGCGGAGGGTTCCGCGGCTAATCGGCGGCTGCCGAGGATCTCGCCGAAGAGCGCGACCGCCTCCTCGGGCATGAGCATGCCGAGCGGCACCGGGATCGCGCCGTCGCGGGCGACCAGGCCGGTCAGCCGGTCCCGGCTGGTGACGACGGTGACGCAGCGCCGGCCGCCGGGCAGGAGCGGGCGGACCTGGTCGACACCGCCGGCGTTGTCCAGCACCACGAGCATGCGCTTGTCGGCCAGCAGGCTGCGGTAGGCGGCGCTGGCCTCCTCCACGGTGTCCGGCACCCGTTCCGGCGGCACGCCGAGCGCGCGCAGCAGCCGGCCCAGCGCCTCGATGGGCAGCAGAGGCCGCTCCGGCGAGCAGCCGTGCAGGTTGACGTAGAGCTGGCCGTCGGGGAACAGCGAGCGGACCCGGTGGCCCCAGTGCACGGCCAGGGCGGTCTTGCCGACGCCGCCCGCGCCGGTCACCATCGCGACGGCGGCCGTCTCGCCGCGGACCGCGATCGCGTCGAGCACGCCCAGCTCATCGTGGCGGCCGGTGAACGGCCCGGCCTCGGGCGGCAGCTGGGCGGGCACGGCCGCCTGCGCCG
>NZ_JBFAIA010000299.1:0-5393 GCF_040654455.1 Nonomuraea sp. NPDC050691 | reverse complement strand
GGAGTTCGAGCGGGTGCCGTTCGGCCATCCCCTGTGGATCCTCTACTCCAGCGGCACCACCGGGCTGCCCAAGCCGATCGTCCACGGCCACGGCGCGCCCGCGGCCGGGCACGGGCACCGGCGCGAGTCGCTCAGCGTCCTGCACATCGGCGGGCCCCGCTTCGGCCGGGCGCTGCCCGACCCCGGCGAGCCGTTCACGCCCGAGGACATGCAGGCGCGCATCTGGGCCGACCTCACCTCCATGTACGACCGGGGGATGCCGCGGCCCGACCTCATGGTGGTCAGCGGCGACCTGACCGAGTCGGGCAGCCTCGGACAGTTCGCCCAGGCCACCCGGTTCGTGACGGACCTGCGGCTACTGCTGGGGCTGGAGCCGCACCGCCTGGTCCTCGTGCCCGGGCCGCGCGACGTCACCAAGGCCGCGGCCAGCGCCTACTTCCTCACCTGCGAGGCCGACGACGTCAGCCCGCAGCCGCCGTACTGGCCGAAGTGGCGGCACTTCGCGGGCCTGTTCGACGAGGTCTACCAGGGGCTGGACGACCGGGTCTTCGACGGCGGCCAGCCGTGGACGCTCTTCCAGGTGCCCGACCTGAAGGTGGTCGTGGCCGGGCTCAACTCGACCATGGCCATGAGCCACCTGGAGCGCGACGCGTACGCGCTGCTCGGCGAGGCGCAGGCGGCCTGGTTCGCCGAACGGCTGCGGCCGTACGAGGAGAGCGAGTGGCTGCGGCTCGGCGCGGTGGGCCACCCGCCGTCGGCGCTGCGCGACGCGCCCACGTTCGAGCGGCTGCTGGCCCACCGGCTCAATCTGCTCTTCCACGGCACCGGCCGAGACCCGGCCGGCGAGGGGAACGGCGAGGCGGCCGTCGCCGCGCCCCGGCCGGGCCGCCACCACGTCGTCGAGATCATGCCCGGCGGCATCCGCACCTGGCTCCCCGACCAGGAGCCCGTCAGGGCCACCCGGAGCTGGCGGGCCGCCCGCGCCCCGTTCGCCGGCGAGGCCCCGCAGGTGCCGCGCCCCCGCCAGGAGCCCCCGGAGCGCGAGCCCAGCCCGGTCGAGCTGCTGCTCGACCGGATCACCGAGGTGTGCGAGGCCCGGCACGAGCGCGCGCGGATCCGCCGCTTCCCCACCCACCTCGTCGTCACCCACCCCGACGACGGGTTCGTCCGGCTGACCATGGTCGGCGCGCACGTGGGCCGGGTGGACGAGACCGCCGCCGAGGAGTTCGCCCAGCAGGCCCACGCGGCCGGGCTCCAGGGCGAGCTGGTCTACCAGGGGCCGCCTCCCGAGCGCGCGCTGCGCGACATGCTCGTCCGCCGAGGGGTCCTGCTGCGCAGCTTCACCGAGTTCCAGGGGCTGCTCGACCTGTCCGGGTACGTCGCCGAGCAGACCGCCAGGCTGACCGGCGACCGGCGCTACCCTCCCGGCCTGTACGTGCCCCAGCGCTACCGCGAGCTGGACCGCCCCGGCCACCCGGTCAGGGACGGGCTCACCGACGAGCTGATGCGGCTGCTGGCCAGCGACCACGGCCGGTTCCTGCTGCTGCTCGGCGACTTCGGCCACGGCAAGACGTTCGCGCTGCGCGAGCTCGCCCGCCGCCTCCCGGCCGAGCTGCCCCACCTGACCCCGCTGTTCATCGAGCTGCGGGCCCTCGACAAGGCCCACTCGGTGGACGCGCTCGTGGCCGCCCACCTCGCCACCCACGGCGAGGAGCTGATCGACCTCAAGGCGTTCCGCTACCTGCTGCGGCAGGGCCGCATCGTGCTGCTGTTCGACGGCTTCGACGAGCTGGTCGCCCGGCTCACCTACGACCGGGCCGCCGACCACCTCGCGACCCTGCTGGCCGCCGCCGAGGACAAGGCGAAGATCGTGGTGGCCAGCCGCACCCAGCACTTCCGCTCGCACGGCCAGGTGCTGCGCTCGCTCGGCGAGATGGTCGGCGTGCTGCCGCAGCGGCGGCTGCTGGCCGTCGAGGACTTCTCCCGCGACCAGATCCACAACTACCTGGTCAACCGTTACGACGACGGCGACGAGGCCGCCGCGCGCATGACGCTGCTGGAGAGCATCGAGGACCTGCTCGGCCTGGCGCAGAACCCGCGCATGCTCAGCTTCATCGCCGACCTCGACGCCGACCGGCTGCGCACCGTGGCCCGGGCCCGCCACACCACCAGCCCCGCGCAGCTCTACCAGGAGATCCTCACCTCGTGGCTGACGTTCGAGGCGCGGCGGGCGGCACTGCCCGGCTCGGCGGCCGGCCTGACGCTGGAGGAGCTGTGGCAGGCGGTCACGGCCCTCGCGCTGCGCCTCTGGGAGTCCAACGAGGCCCTGCTCGGCGTGGAGGAGCTGACCGAGTTCGCCGAGACGCTGACGGACCTGGCGGGCGGGCAACTGTCGGCCGCGCACGCCGCGTACGCGATGGGCTCGGGCAGCCTGCTCGTGCGCACCGACGAGGGCATGTTCGGGTTCATCCACTCCTCCGTCATGGAGTGGCTGGTCGCCAGACACGTCGCCGACACCCTCGACGACCCGGTGACGCTGGCGCGGGGGCCGCTGACGCCGCTGAGCGTGGAGTTCCTGTGCGACCTGGCCGACGTGCGGGCCCTGCGGGCATGGGTGAACGACCCACCTCCCGGGCGGCACGCCGGCGCCAACGCCGTCAAGATCGCCGGCCGGCTGCGCACCCCGGCGCAGTCCGACCTGCGCGGCGCCAACTTCAAGGGCGAGGACCTCTCGGAACGCGACCTGCAGGAGGTGGACCTGACCGGCGCCGACCTGTCGGAGACGACGCTGGCCCGTACCAACCTGTCCAGGGCCGTCCTGCGCGACGCCCGGCTCACCGGCGCCCGCCTCGACGGCGCCTCGCTGGCCGGGGCCGACCTGCGGGGCGCCGACCTGTCCGGCACGCGGCTCATCCACACCGACCTGAGCGACGTGACCGCCGAGGGGGCCCGCTGGCACCGCGCGGCGCTCATCCACGTCACCGGCACGCTGCCCGCCCTGCCGGGCGCCGCCGTGGTGCCCGGCGCGCCGGTCGAGGTGCAGCTCGCGCCCGCCGCCATCGGCGTCCCGTACGGCTACCACTTCCAGACCAGCCGCCTGCCCGAGCCCATCGCCTACAGCCACGACGGCACGACGATCGCCATCGGCAACGAGGACGGCGGCGTGCTGCTCTGCGTGGGCGGCGCGCCCGTGCGCACCCTCCAGGGGCACCACGGCCGCGTCTACGCCGTCTCCTTCGCCGGCGACCTGCTCGCCTCCGGCGCCAGCGACGGCAGCGTGCTGCTGTGGGACGCGGTGACCGGCACGCTGCTGCGGCGGCTGGAGGGCCACCCCGACGGCGTCTGGCCGGTACGCCTCAGCCCCACCGGCGAGCTGCTGGCGGCGGGCGGCGGCGACGGCGTCGTCCGCCTCTGGGAGACCGCCACGGGCCGCGAGATCCACCACCTGGCCGGGCACCGGGCGCCCATCTACACGGCCTCGTTCGGGCACGCGGAGCTGGTCACGGGCGACTCCGCCGGCGTCGTACGGGTCTGGGACCTCGGCTCCGGCGAGGTGACGGCCACCCTCGACGGCCACGACGGCTCGGTCTACCGGGCGGTCCACAGCCCCGACGGCACCCTGCTGGCCACCGGCGACGAGGCGGGCACGGTGCGCCTGTGGGACACCGCGACCTGGACCCTGCGCCGCGCCCTCACCGGCCACGCCGGGTCGATCTACTGCGTCGCGTTCTCCCCCGACGGCGCCCTGCTCGCCACCGGCGACACGGCCGGCGCCGTCCGCCTGTGGGACCCGGTCACGGCCGAGCCGCGCGGCCCGCACACCATCCACTCCGCGAGCGTCTACCAGGTGACGTTCAGCCCCGACGGCCGCACCATCGCCAGCGGCGACTCCAACGGCGTGGTCCGCCTGCAGGAGGCCGGCGCCACCACCCGCGTCGAGCTGACCGGCCACCGCAGCTCCGTCTGGCCGTTCGCGTTCCGCCCCGACGGCCAGCAACTGGCCACCAGCAGCAACGACGGCACCGTCCGCCTGTGGGACCCGGGCACCGGCAAGTGCCAGCGGATCCTGCGCGGCCACGGCCGGCGCATCTCGTCGGTCCGCTTCAGCGCCGACGGCACCATGCTGGCGACCAGCGGCAACGACGGGGTCGTCCGCGTGTGGGAGGCGGGCACGGGGCGGCGGCTGCGCGAGTTCACGGGCGCCGCCGACCGGCTCGTCTCCGCGCTGTTCTCGCCCGCCGGGCCGGTCCTGGCCACCTCCAGCAACGACGGCGGCGTCCACTTCTGGAACGCCACCACCGGCGAGTACGAGCGCGAGCTCGACGCCGAGACCGACCACGTGTGGGCCGAGGCGTTCAGCCCCGACGGCAGCCTGCTGGCCACGGCCAACGACGACGACAGCGTGCGCATCTGGTACCGCGCGACGGGCCGCCTGGTCAGCAACCTGGCCGACCACCGGGGCCGGGTCCGCTCGATCGTGTTCAGCCCGGACGGCCGGCACGTGGCGACCGGCTGCGACGACCGGCTGGTCCGCGTCTGGCACGTCGAGTCCGGCGGCCTCGTCGCCACCCTCGAAGGGCACAAGGACCGGGTGTACGCGGTCGTCTTCTCACCCTCGGGCCGCTACCTGGCCAGCGCCAGCAACGACGGCACCGCCCGGGTGTGGGAGCTGCGGCCCGGCCAGCCCTGGCAGCCGGTGCTCCGGCACACCCTGGACCAGCACACGGGGCGGCTCTGGTCGGTCGCCTTCGACCTCACCGGGGAGCGCCTGGCGACCGGGGGCGACGACCTGACCGTACGCGTGTGGGACACGATCACGGGTCGGCTGCTGCACTCGCTGAAGGGGCACACGCGGCGGGTGTGGTCGGTGGCCTACAGCCCGTCCGACCCGGATCTGCTGGCCACGGCCGGGGACGACGGCGTGGTGATCCTGTGGAGGGGCGAGAACCGCCACGCCACGCTCCTGGGTTTACCGGAGGGCTGGGCGGCGCTGTCGCCGAGCGGCCGGTACAAGGTCGAGGGGGAGGTGGCGGGGCAGTTCTGGCATGTGATCGGGATGTCCCGGTTCGAGCCGGGAGAGCTGGATCCGTACCTGCCGGAGGTGCGGCCGGTGCCCCTCGACACCCCGTTCTGACCCACCCGCTCCCCGGCCGCTGTGGCCGGTGGGGCTTTCGGGTCGTGCCGCCGCCGAGCGGCCGAGCGCTCTGCCGGGCGGGCGGCGTGGCCGGGCGGGCGGCTCATGTGGCGTGGCCGGGCGGACGGCGGCTCATGTGGCGTGGACTCGCCGCTCCGGGGCGGGCGTCACTTCTCGTCGCGGCCCCGGCCCTTCGGGCGGCCGCCGCGCCGTCCGGGGGGCGCGTCCTGCCGCTTGCCGCGGCCTCGCCCGCGGGACG
>NZ_JBFAIA010000298.1:0-5653 GCF_040654455.1 Nonomuraea sp. NPDC050691 | reverse complement strand
GTGGGCGTCCAGGCGGCCGTCACCGCGATCCTCGCGTTCGGCTCCACGTTCGTCATCGTCACCGGCGGCACGGGGACCTACAGCACCGGGGCCCGCACGCCCGCCACCGATGCCCGCACGCCAGGCGCCCGCGCGGCAGCCGCCGGTCGCGTCACAGGGGCCCGCGCGGACACCCCCGGCCGTGCGAACATGGCCGACGGGCGCGCAGACGCCGGAGCCCGCCCCGGCGCGCCCGCGGACGAGCAGGACAGCCCGGGCAGGGCCCCGGAGAAGGACGTGACACCGTGATCGCATCAGTGGCCGGCCGGGTCGCCGCCATCGCGCCCGACGGGGCCGTGATCGAGGTCGGCGGCATCGGCGTCCTCACCCACTGCACGCCCGGCACGCTGGCCCGGCTCAAGGTCGGCGAGGAGGCCCGCCTGGCCACCTCGCTGGTGGTGCGGGAGGAGTCCCTCACCCTGTACGGGTTCGCCACCGAGGACGAGCGGGCCGTGTTCGAGCTGCTCCAGACGGCCAGCGGCGTCGGGCCCAAGCTGGCCCTGGCCATGCTCGCCGTCCACACCCCCGACGCGCTGCGGGTCGCCGTCGCCTCGGCCGACCTCAAGGCCCTCACCAAGGTCCCCGGCATCGGGCAGAAGGGCGCCCAGCGCATCGTGCTGGAGCTCAAGGACCGCCTCGGCACCCCCGACGCGGCCCTCGACGCGGCGCTCAACGGCGACCGCCCCGCCCCGCTCTGGCGCGACCAGGTCCACTCCGGCCTCGTGGGCCTCGGCTACTCCGCCAAGGACGCCGACGAGGCCGTCCTCGCCGTCGAGCCGCAGGCCGAGGCCGACGCCGCCGCGGGCCGCGAGCCGCAGGTCGCCGCCCTCCTGAAGGCCGCCCTGCGCGCCCTGAGCGTCCGATGACCCGGCCACCGCGCCGCCTGGCCCGCCCGGCCACCAGCCGGCCGCTCTCCCGGCCGGCCGCCTGCCGCGTGCCCTCCCGACGGGCCGAGAGGCGCGCGCGTGCCGTACGCTCGCAGGATCATCGCACCGGGCACGGCCAGGTGGACGGTGGGGCGCAGCGCGCGGGGCAGAGCGTGAGGGGGACGCGGACGTGAGCCTGGAGCGGGACCTCGTGTCGCCCGACGCCGACGGCGACGAGCTGCAGATCGAGGCGGCGCTGCGCCCCAAGCGGCTGAGCGAGTTCATCGGACAGGGCCGTGTGCGCGAGCAGCTCTCGCTCGTCCTGGAGAGCGCCCTGCGCCGCAACCGGCCGCCCGACCACGTGCTGATGAGCGGATCGCCCGGACTCGGCAAGACGACTCTGGCTATGATCATCGCGGCCGAGCTGAGCGCCCCGCTCCGCATCACCTCCGGCCCCGCCCTGGAGCGGGCCGGTGACCTGGCGGCCATCCTGTCGACGCTGGCCGAGGGCGAGGTGCTGTTCATCGACGAGATCCACCGGATGGCCCGGCCCGCCGAGGAGATGCTCTACCTCGCCATGGAGGACTTCCGGGTCGACATCGTCGTCGGCAAGGGGCCCGGCGCGACCGCCATCCCGCTCGACATCGCGCCGTTCACGCTCGTCGGCGCCACCACCCGCGCCGGCCTGCTGCCCGCGCCGCTGCGCGACCGCTTCGGCTTCACCGCGCACATGGACTTCTACGAGGTGGACGAGCTGGAGCAGGTGCTCCACCGGTCGTCGCGGCTGCTCGGCGTGACCCTGCCCCCGGAGGGCGCCCACGAGATCGCCCGCCGCTCGCGCGGCACGCCCCGCATCGCCAACCGGCTGCTGCGCCGGGTGCGTGACTTCGCCGACGTGCGCGCGGACGGCGTCATCGACCGTGACATCGCCTCCGCCGCGCTCGACCTGTACGAGGTCGACGCCGAGGGGCTCGACCGGCTCGACCGGGCGGTGCTCGGCGCGCTGCTGCGCAAGTTCGGCGGCGGACCGGTGGGCCTGTCCACGCTGGCCGTGGCCGTGGGGGAGGAGCCCGAGACGGTCGAGGTGGTCGCCGAGCCGTTCCTCGTGCGGCAGGGACTGCTGGCCAGGACCCCGCGCGGCCGGGTCGCGACCGCCGCGGCCTGGCATCACCTGGGCATGACACCTCCCCCGGATGCCTTCGGAGCCACGCTTTTCGACTGATTACAGAACGGTTGCAACCGTTTCGAATTGGGAACTTCCCCGCGCGCCGAAACGCTGCCTCGTTGCCGCGTTTCGCAACAACGGCCTACACTCCGTGGCTTGGCTGGCTGTGTAGGCTGACGGGCTGAGCGGCGCGGCCCCGGAGGCAATGCCCGGAATTTCCGGCGCGACGCCGGTGTCAACTTCTTGTACGAAGATGGAAGGTCGCCCCTTATGAACACGGGTCAACTCACGAGTATCCTGCCGCTGATTCTTCTGGTGGTGGTGTTCTACTTCCTGCTGATTCGTCCGCAGCGCAAGCGTCAGCAGGAAGCGGCTCAGATGCAGAACAGCCTGACCCCCGGGGCGCGGGTGATGACCACGACGGGCCTGTTCGGCACCGTGGTCGCGGTGGAGAATGAGGACGTGGTCCTCGAGGTGGCCCCCGGGATCGAGACCCGGTGGGTGAAGGCCGCGATCGGGCGTGTCGTCACCCCCGGCGAGCCCGTTGCCGACGAGCCCCTGGCGGACGACGTGTCCGACGCCGCCGAGACGGACAAGGCCGAGACGGACAAGGACGGCACGACCGGTACCACCTCCGAGCGCAACGACGGCCAGGACACCACCAAGTCCTGACTAGGCTTCTGCGACAAACCTCTATCCGAAAGAACTGACGACCAGTGGCCCGACCGACCAGCAGCCACAGCAAGCCGGGGCGGACGCTCCTGCTGCTCCTGGCGCTCATCCTCGCCCTGGGCGGGACGATGTTCCTGCAGAAGGCGTTCACGCCGAAGCTCGGACTCGACCTCGCCGGCGGCACGACGGTGACGCTGTCACCGGTGACCCAGAACGGCGCGGCTCCGCCTCAGGAGATCCTCGACCGCGCGGTCAACATCATCCGCGACCGGGTCAACGGCACCGGCATCTCCGACGCGGAGGTCGCCAAGTCCGGCGACAACATCATCATCTCCATCCCGGGCGTCGGGCAGAGCGAGGCCATCAAGCTGGTCGCGACCACCGCGGAGCTGCGCTTCCGCCAGGTGCTCGCCATGGAGGCCACGCAGCTCCCGCAGGAGCTCCCCACCCAGGCGCCGACCCCCGGCGCCTCACCGAACGGCTCGGCCTCGCCCAACGCTTCGGCGTCGCCGTCGGCCAAGTCGCAGCCGTCCTCCACCCGGTCGGCCGGCACGCCCGGCCCGTCCGTGTCCCCGACGGGCAAGGCGCTGTCCTCGGCGCTGACCGCGCCCACGCCCACGGCCACGGGCGGGGCTGCCAAGCCGGAGACCACCCGCGGCGCGCAGTCCGACCAGCGGCAGCAGCGGCAGAAGGGCCAGGAAGCGAAGGCCACGCCGACCCCGTCGGCCTCGCCGAGCGGCACGCAGCAGCCGGCCGACCCCGGCATGAACACCGCCGGCATCGACCCGGCGGTGCTCAAGCAGTTCCAGGCCCTCGACTGCACCGACCCCAAGAAGCGCGGCCAGGGCGTCCAGGACGACCCCAACAAGCAGTACGCCGCCTGTGAGAGCGACGGCAGCTACAAGTACGTCCTCGACAAGGCCAAGGTCGTCGGCACCGACATCGACACCGCCAGCGCGGGCGTCCGCCAGGGCACCACCGAGTGGCTCGTCCAGCTCGACTTCAAGTCCAAGGGCGCCAGCGCGTGGGCCACGCTCACCGCCCAGGCCGTCAGCGCTCCGGACCCCCGCAACAAGGTCGCGGTCGTCCTCGACGGCGTCGTCATCACCGCCCCGAACATCATCAGCGCCATCCCCGGCGGCCGCGCCGAGATCACCGGCGGCTTCGACCAGAAGAGCGCCACCGACCTCGCCGAGCAGCTCAAGTACGGCGCCCTGCCGCTGAAGTTCGAGCGCAGCTCCGTCGACACCGTCTCCTCGACCCTCGGTCAGGACCAGCTCCAGGGCGGCCTGGTCTCCGGCATCATCGGCCTGGCCCTCGTGGTCGTCTACTGCCTTCTCTACTACCGCGGCCTCGGCATCGTCGCGGTGCTGAGCCTCGTGGTCGCCACGATCCTCACCTACACGGCCGTGGTCGTTCTCGGCCACAACGCCAACTTCCGGCTCTCGCTGCCGCACATCATCGGCCTGGTGGTCTCGATCGGCATCACCGCCGACTCCTTCATCGTCTACTTCGAACGCATCCGTGACGAGATGAAGGAGGGCCGGCGCACCCTGCGGGCGGCCGTCGAGGTGGCCTGGGTCCGCGCGCGGCGCACGATCCTGATCGCCGACGCCGTCATGTTCATCGCCGCGGTCGTGCTCTACGCGCTGGCCGTCGGCGGCGTGGCGGGCTTCGCGTTCGCCATGGGCCTGACCACGCTCATCGACATCCTGGTCGTGTTCATGTTCACGAAGCCGTTCATCGCGATGCTCGCCAGGCTGAAGTTCTTCGCCAAGGGGCATCCGCTGTCCGGTCTCGACTCCGAGCGCATGAGCGCCGACCACGGCGGCTCCGCCGGCCGTACGACCACCCCGCAGGAGGCCTGACATGGGACTGGGGCGTCGCCTCTACCGCGGCGAGATCGACATCGACTTCGTCGGTCGCTGGAAGCTCTGGTACAGCCTGTCCGGCTTCCTGCTGATCATCTCCATCGCCGGTCTGCTGATCAACGGCCTCAACCTGGGCGTGGAGTTCAAGGGCGGCTCGGTCATCTCGTTCAAGCCGGCCGTCACCACGACCGTGCAGGACGTCCGCGCCACGTTCCTCGAGCAGGGCGTCCACCAGCCGATCGTCCAGACGACCAACGAGCGTTACCGCATCACCAGCGAGGACCTCTCCGAGGCCACCACGACCAAGCTGCAGGAGGTCATCAAGCAGAAGTACGACGTCAAGGGCGAGATCGACGTGCAGTCGATCGGCGCCTCCTGGGGCGGTGAGGTCTCCCAGAAGGCCTGGATCGGCCTCGGCGTCTTCATGCTGGCGATCATCCTGTACCTGTCGATGGCGTTCGAGCCGAAGATGGCGCTGGCCGCCATCGTCGCCCTCGTCCACGACCTCGTCATCACCGCGGGCATCTACGCCTGGTCCGGCTTCGAGGTCACCCCGGCGACCCTGCTGGGCTTCCTGACCATCCTCGGTTACTCGCTCTACGACGCGGTCGTGGTGTTCGACATGATCAAGGAGGTCACGGCCAAGCTGGGCACGACGTCCAAGCAGACGTACTCCATGGCGGCCAACAACGCCCTCAGCCACACGCTGATCCGGTCGCTGAACACCTCGCTGGTCGCGATCCTGCCGGTGGCGGCGATCCTGTTCATCGGCACCACGCTGCTCGGCGCGGGCACGCTGAAGGACCTGTCGCTGGCCCTGTTCGTCGGCATGATCGTCGGTACGTACTCCTCGCTGTGCGTCGCCACGCCGCTGCTGGTGACGCTGAAGGAGCGCGAGCCGAAGTACCAGGCCATCGCCCGGCGCGTCGCCGCCGCGAGTGGTGGCGGCGGCAAGAAGCCCGGCAAGGGGTCCAAGGGCTCCGAGAACGCGGCCGTCGCCAAGGGCTGAGCGTCAAGCGCGGGGCGGGCCGGCACACGCC
>NZ_JBFAIA010000297.1:0-5658 GCF_040654455.1 Nonomuraea sp. NPDC050691 | reverse complement strand
CGACACGGCCAGGGCGCCCAGCACGGCGCGCCGGCCGTCACGTCGGCCCAGGGCGGCGTCGCCCCGAGCGTCCCGCTCACCCAGGGCGGCGTGGGGCGGAGCGTCGCTCAGAGCGGCGTGGGGCGGAGTGTCGCCCAGGGCGGTATGGCGTCGAGCGTTCCGCTGGCCCAGAGCGATGTCGCGAGGGGTTCGCTGGCTCAGGGGGCTGTCGCGCAGAGGGTTCCGATGGCGCGCAGCGATGCGGCGCCGGCTGGTACGCGGGCGCGTGGCTCCGCCGAGGAGGGCACGGCCCCGAGGACTGCGGGGGCGCGCGGTGTCACCCCCGGCGGCGTGGCGCCGGCCCGCAGCGGCGTCCTCCCGGGCGGCACGGCGGTGCGCGGTCTCACGCCGGGCGGTGTGGTGTCGGACAACACGCTGGCCCGCGGCCTCACCTCGGGCGGTGTGGTGCCGAACGCGACGCTGGCCCGCGGGTTCGTGCCCAGCGGCCCGCTGGCCCAGGGGGTGACCCCGGGTGCCGTGGTGTCCGGAGCTCCGTTGTCGCGCGGCCTCGCCTCCGGCGCTGTGGTGCCGGGCACGCGGCTGACCTGACGACCCGGGCAGCCGCCCGCCGTACCTGCCGGCGGTCCTGAGGGGGTGTGGACGAGCGCCTTGGTGCCGGTGCTCGTACGGCCTGTCTCGGAAGCCGGTGGAACGGCGCGGGCCGGGTGGACGCGCCCGAGCCCGGATCACGCCTCACGTGCGAGCCGCCACCTGCAGGGCGGCGACCCCCGGTGAGAGGCGCAGCCCGCCGCCGGTCCCTCGACCAGGGACCGGCGGCACTCCCATGTCCGGCCCCGGCCGGAGAGCCTTGGGGACGCCGTGAGAGCGCGGGACCGAGCCCGCCGAGCCCGGGCGGCATGGCGACGGACGAGCGTCCCCGGGCCCTGCCAGAGCTTCGCCAGGGCCCGCAAGTCGGATCGGAGGGTCCCCGGTCGCCCTGCCAGCAGCGTCACGGGGCCTTGAGGCGCGGTCAGGTCGGACGACCCCCGGCCACCCTGCCGGGAGCGACACGGGGCCATGAGGGCGCGTCAGATCGGGCGGCTTCCGGTCGTCCTGCCGGGAGCGTCACGGAGGCTTGAGAGCGGGTCGGATCGCGCCCGCGGATCATCCTGCCGGGAGTGTCGCGGGGAGCGCGGCCGGCCCGTGCCCTGGTGGCCGCGAGCGCGTGCCTCGGAGGGGCCGGGGCGGGCGCGTCCGGACCCCTGCCCAGCCCCTGAGAATCAGACGCGGACGCCGGTGCGGCGGGCGATCTGGGCCTGGAGGCGGGCCATCTGCCAGTGCAGCTCGATGAGCTGCTCGGCCAGCTCCATCCTCGGGATCTCCGTCACGTCCTCGATGGCCAGGTGGTCGATCGCGGCCGAAAGCTCTCCCATCGCGCCCCCGTTCCCTTCCATCCGCGCCTCGCCGTATCGAAACAGTGTTCGAATCATAGCGGAACGTCCGTCACGCTGTCAGGTGTTCGCCCCCCGTGTCGCACCCGTCCGCCGTTCAGGCCGCCCCATAAGCCGCCTCAGGCCGCCCTGAAAAGCCGCCTCAGGCTGCGCGGGAAAGCCGGCGCAAGACGAAGCCGCCGGGCGTGTCGCACGCGCCGGCGGCCAGGTGATCGAGCGCCCGGAGGCTCAGCCCTTGTTGTAGGCGGCGAGCACTTCCTTCGGGTCGCCGTCCATCTTGATCTTGCCCTTGTGCAGCCAGATGACCCGGTTGCAGGTCTCCTCGATGACCCGCAGGTCATGGGCGACGAGGAAGACCGTGCCGGCCTCCTCGCGGATCTTCCTGATGCGCTGCTCGCTCTTCTTGCGGAACTCGCGGTCGCCGGTGGCCAGCGCCTCGTCGATGAGCAGCACGTCGTGGGTCTTGGCCGAGGAGATGGCGAAGCGCAGGCGCGCGCCCATGCCGGAGGAGTAGGTGGACATCGGCAGCTGGACGAACTCGTCGATGCCGGAGAAGTCCACGATCTCCTGGTACTTCTCCTTGACCTCGGCCGGCGTCATGCCCATGGCGTAGCACCCGAGCACGATGTTGCGCTCGCCGGTGAGCTCGCGCATGAGCGCGGCGTTGACGCCGAGCAGCGACGGCTGCCCGTCGGTGTAGACGCCGCCCGAGTGGGGCGGCAGGAGGCCGGCGATGGCCCGCAGCAGTGTGGACTTGCCCGAGCCGTTGCGCCCCACGATGCCGATGGCGTCGCCGTGGTAGGCCACGAAGGAGACGCCCTTGACGGCGTGGACCTCCTTCATCTGCGGCCGGCCCTGGCGCTTCAGGATGCGCATGAGGGCGTTGACCGCGTTGCCCTTCTCGACCTCGGAGGCCGCGCCGTACACGCGGTAGACGATGTGCAGGTCGTCGACGATGACGGTGGGCGTGCCGGTGGGAACGTCGAGAGGCGGCGTTGCGGCCGTCTTCGGCTGCGCAGCCGAAGCCGCAGCCGACTTCGGCTTCGCCTGGCCGCCCGTGCCGGCGACGGCGGGCTCCTCGGCCTTCACCAGTGACAGCTCCTCGGTAAGTTCAGCCACGCCCGTACCTCTCCTCGGCCCGCCAGAAGTACCAGAAGCCGAAGCAGAGTGCGAACACCGCCCAGAATACGCAGGATATCCACACCGAATCCGGCGGGACGTGTCCGCCGTCCTTCGTGATGAGGATGTCGCGCATGGCCTCGATGTAGGAGGCGGCCGGGTTGGCGTAGTACATGACGTCGGCCACCCACTGGGGCATGTGGGCGGCCCCCACGACCTTCTCCTGGATGGAGAAGAAGACGCCCGAGGCGTACAGCCAGGTGCGGGTGATGAACGGCAGGAGCTGGTTGAGGTCGCGCATGGAGGCGCCCAGCCGCGCCATCACCAGGCCGGCGCCCACGTTGAACAGCGTCTGGAGCAGCAGCACGACCGGCATCAGCAGCCAGGTCAACGCGATGGGCTCGCCGGTGATGAGCACGATCACGAGGAGCACGCCCATGGAGATGGCGAGCTGCTGCAGCTCCTGGATGGTGTACGCCAGGGGCAGCGAGGCCCTGGGGAAGTGCAGCGCGCGGATCAGCGAGAGGTTGCCGGAGATCGACTTGGCTCCCGCGGTGACCGACCGCTGGGTGTAGGTGAAGACGAACATCCCGGTCAGCAGGAACGCGGGATAGTTGTGGATGGTGCCCTTGCCGCCGAGCACCAGGCCGAACATCACGTAGTAGATGGCGGCGTTGAGCAGCGGCGTGAGGATCTGCCACAGCTGGCCCAGAGCGGAGCTGGAGTACTTCGAGACGTTGCGGGAGGTGGCGTAGGTCAGGATGAAGTGCCGCCGCTCCCAGAGCTGGCGCACGTAGACAGGAAACCTCGGCCGCGCGATGGCACGGCGAAGCCCGTATCTCGCGGCGAGCTTGGCCAGCGGCTCCTGCCCGCCTCGGCCGCCCGCCTGGGCGTCCGCCACAGCGGATTCCGGCTGACTCATGGCAAGGACTCTATTGGATCCCGGTCGGTGGGGGCTGCCGCGCCCGGTGCGCGGCAGACAGTTGGACGAAGTCCTGGAGCGCCTGGTTCCAAGGGGCCGCCAAGACTCGAACAACCGTAGCCCAGTGACCCGGCGCGTGCCCGGCAAGGGCGCGAGCACGATTCGGTAAGGGGTATTTTTGCTCGACTGTCCATGTCCATGCGTAGGGCTATCTGACGGTAATACGGGGTTATGTTCCGTCTGGGCCCTATGACTGTGACGTTGGATAGGCGCACGTGTGACCGAACTGCAACGCGCCAGAGACTCGCTGGTGGCACGTAGTGAGGGATAGTCGCGATCGACTGGCAGGGCGTCGGCTGGTTTGACCATGTCAGCCAAACCCGGGGGATTACCGAACCCCCCGTCAGGCTGCTCACGATCATCGCAGCTCAGCGCTTACGCCCACCTGTAGAGGGAGGAATCTTCTTACCATGCGTGTTACTAAGGGCGCACAGATCGTCGCCGGTACCGCGCTGCTGGCCCTCGCGGTTGCCGCGTGTGGTGGCGGCGGCGGCACCTCGACCGGGACCTCCGGTGGGAGCGGCGACACTCCGGTCCGCATGGAGCTCGGCGAGCCGCAGAACCTGCTGGTCCCTTCGAACACCACGGAGTCCGAGGGCGCCGAGGCGCTCGCGGCGGTCTTCGAGCCGCTGGTGAACTATGACGAGAACAAGCAGGTCGTCATGGGCGCGGCGGAGTCGATCGAGACCCAGGACAACAAGGTCTGGACGATCAAGCTCAAGCCGGGCTACACCTGGCACAACGGCGAGCCCGTGATCGCGCAGAACTACGTGGACGCCTGGAACTACGCGGCCAACCAGGAGAACGCTCAGGGCGCCGGCTACTTCTTCGGCCGCGTCGAGGGCTACGCCGACCTCAACCCGGGCGAGGGCAAGCCGGTCACCACCAAGGAGATGAAGGGCCTCAAGGCAGTGGACGACACCACCCTCGAGGTCACCCTGAGCGCTCCGTTCTCGCAGTTCAAGACCATGCTCGGCTACACCGCGTTCTACCCGCTGCCCAAGGCCGCCTTCGGCGGCGACGGCAAGGTGACGGCCGAGTACGGCGAGAAGCCGATCGGTCAGGGCCTGTTCAAGCTGGACAAGCCCTACAAGAAGGGCACCGACCAGAGCATCGATCTGACGGTGTACGACAAGTTCCCGGGCAAGAAGCCGACCGGCTGGACCAAGCTCCAGTTCAAGCTTTACAACAGCTCGGAGACGGCCTACAACGACCTGCAGGCCGACAACGTCGACATCCACGACTCGCTGCCCGCGTCGGCGATCGCCAGCGCCAAGACGGCGCTCGGTGACCGCTACCAGGACCAGCCGGACGCCGGTATCGGCTACATCGGCTTCCCGCTGCAGTACAACGACGAGTACAAGGACGTCAAGGTCCGCGAGGCCATCTCCATGGCCATCGACCGGAAGACGATCGCCGAGACGGTCTTCTCCGGCACCCGTGCGCCGGCCGACGACTTCATCAACCCGGCCATCGACGGCTACCGTCAGGGCGCCTGCACCGCCTGCGCCTACGACCCGGGCAAGGCCAAGGAGCAGTACGCCGCGGCCAAGGGTCCGGCCAAGCTGGAGCTCGGCTACAACGCCGACGGTGGCCACAAGGAGTGGATCGAGGCCGTCGCCAACAACCTCCGCGCCAACCTCGGCGTCGAGGTGACGGTCAAGCCGTTCGAGAAGTTCGCCAACATCCTGGACGACCTGGACGCCAAGAAGTACAAGGGCATGTTCCGGATGGGCTGGGCGATCGACTACCCGTCGGCTGAGAACTACCTGACGCCGATCTTCTCGACCGGCGCCATCAAGACCGGCTCGAACTACGCGGGCTACTCCAACAAGGAGTTCGACGAGACGGTCGCCAAGGGCGACCAGGCCGCGACCCCCGAGGAGGGCCTGAAGCAGTACCAGGCTGCGGACGACATCCTCATCAAGGAGATGCCGTACATCCCGGTGTACTTCTACCGGAACAACTCGGGTTACTCGACCAAGGTGAAGAACATCAAGATCAACCTGCTCAACCAGGTTGAGTGGGCCGACGTCGAGAAGGCCTGACGCTTGTTCCCGGGGGCGGGCGCGCAGCATGCGCGGGACCAGCTGCGCCGCCCGCTGCTCGGGGATGCCGCCGGCGAGG
>NZ_JBFAIA010000296.1:0-5730 GCF_040654455.1 Nonomuraea sp. NPDC050691 | reverse complement strand
CGCGGAGGGCGCCGGCGACACGCGGCGGGCCGAGAACGCCCGGGCCGGGCTGCGCGACATCGCCGCCCGCCTCGCGGTGGGCCTGGCCGCGATCACCTCCGTCATCGACCCCGGGCTGGTCGTGCTGACCGGCGGCATGGTGCTGGCCGGCGGCGAGCCCCTGCGCGAGCTGGTCGAGCACGAACTGCACGCCCTCACCATCCCCCGGCCGCGGCTGCGGCTGTCCTCCGTCGAGGGCAACCCGGTCCTGGCCGGAGCCCTCGACCTCGCCCTCGACCTGGCCCGCGCCGACGTCTTCGGCTTCACGCCGGACAACGTGCGGGCCGCCACGACTCCGGCATGAACTCCCCCGTCCCACCATGATCAGGAGGCACCCCCCGTGCGCTTCGTCCCCCTCGCGGTCGCCGGGTTCATGGCCCTGGCGCTGACCGCCTGCACCGCGGGCAAGGAGGCGGCCCCGTCGCTCGGCGCCCGCCCCGCGCCCTCCGGCTCGGCCGCGCCCTCCCTCCCGGCGGCCACCCTCGAACTGTGGCACGGATTCTCCACTCCCGCCGAGGTGAAGGCGTTCGAGGACGCCATCGCCGGATTCAACGAGAAGTTCCCCCAGATCACCGTCAAGGCCGTCAAGGGCGTCCAGGACGACCAGATCACGCAGGCCGTCCGGGGCGGCAAGGCCCCCGACGTGGCGGCCTCCTTCACCACCGACAACGTCGCCCAGTGGTGCAGGTCGGGATCGTTCCAGGACCTCACCCCCGTCATCGCGCAGGACGGCATCGACCTCGGTGTGCTGCCGCAGGTGGCGCGGACCTACACCGAGTACGCCGGCAAGCGCTGCACGATGCCGCTGCTGGCCGACGCGTACGGCCTCTACTACAACAAGGCGCTGATGAAGGGCAGCCCGCCGCCCAGGACGCTGTCGGAGCTGACGGCGCTGACCAAGAAGCTGACGGTGCGCGACGCCAAGGGCGACATCAAGGTGGCCGGCTTCATCCCGAGCTTCCAGTACTACGAGAACTCCCCCAGCCACCTGGCCCCGATGGTGGGCGCGAAGTGGTACAACGACGACGGCACCTCGGCCATCGGCTCCGACCCGGCGTGGAAGGAGCTGCTGCGCTGGCAGAAGGACCTCGTCGACTGGTACGGCTACGACAAGCTGGAGAAGTTCCGCAAGGGCCTGGGCGACGAGTGGGGGGCCGAGCACCCGTTCTTCACCGGCAAGGTCGCCATGGTCCTCGACGGGGAGTGGCGCAACGCCATGATCGCGGGCGACTCCAAGGCCAAGAGCATGGACTACGGCACGGCCCCGCTGCCGGTCGCCGACGCCAGGCCCGAACTGTACGGCAGCGGCTTCACCGCCGGCACCGTGATCGGCGTGCCGAAGGGCGCCAGGAACCCGCAGCACGCGTGGGAGCTGGTCAAGTACCTCACGACCGACACCGACTCGCTGGTGACGCTGTCCAACGCGCTGCGCAACGTGCCGACGACCAAGGCCGCGATGGAGTCGCCGAAGCTCGCCAAGGACGCCAACTTCCAGACGTTCCTCGACATCTTCGCCCACCCGAGAACCTCCACGCTGCCGGCTGCCGTCAACAGCGTCTTCAACCAGGAGGCGTTGTCCACGTTCCTCACCAGATGGGAGAAGGGCGCGGTGCCCGACCTCGACGCGGGCCTGAAGTCCGTGGACAAGCTGATCGACGACAAGCTGAAGCTGTCGGGGAGCTGACCGTGGCCACCCTCGGCTCCCTCGCCGCGCCGTCGCGGTGGCGGCGCCGCGAGGGCCTGCGCGCCCTCGTGTGGCTGTCGCCGTGGCTGGCCGGCGTGTCGATCTTCTTCGTCTACCCGCTGCTGGCCACGGTGTACTTCTCCTTCCACCACTACGACCTGTTCACGCTGGAGTGGGCGGGGCTGGACAACTACCGGTACCTGCTGCGCGACCCGCGGGTGGTGACCTCGGCGAAGAACACGCTGTGGCTGGTGGCCGTGATGGTGCCCGTCCAGACCCTGTTCTCGCTGGGGCTGGCGCAGCTCGTGGTCCGGCTCAAGGCCGGGGTCGGGCTGTTCCGGACGATCTTCTACCTGCCGTCGCTGGTGCCGGTGGCCGCCGGGACGATCACGTTCGTGTTCCTCATGAACCCCTCGACGGGACCGTGGAACCAGTTCCTCGCCCTGTTCGGCGTCACCGGGCCCGACTGGTTCGGCGACCCGGCGTGGTCCAAGCCGAGCCTCACGCTGCTGTCGGTGTGGAGCTGCGGCCAGATCGCGGTCATCTTCATGGCGGCGCTGCTGGACGTGCCCCGGCACCTGTACGAGGCGGCCGCGATCGACGGGGCCGGCCCGTGGCGGCAGTTCCGCAGCGTGACGCTGCCGTCGATCGCGCCGGTCCTGATGTTCTCGGCGGTGACGGGCGTCATCTACGCCGTGCAGTACTTCGCGCAGGCGATGATCGCCTCCCGGGTGGCGTCGGGCGCGACCGACTCGCCGGGCACCTCGTTCACGCCCGGCTATCCCGACGAGTCGCTGCTCACGCTGCCGCAGTGGCTGTTCCAGGCCGGTTTCCGCGACTATCAGATGGGATACGCCTGCGTGCTGGCTCTGGTCCTGTTCGCCACGTCGATGGTGTTCACGCTGGTCCTGCTGTGGCAGTTCCGCCGTTCCGAGGGGGCGGCGTGAGCGCCACCGTCACCGCCCCGGCCCGCCCCGCCGCCGCGCCGCGTTCCCGCAAGGCCGGGAACGGGGCGCGTCGCAGGCGGATGCTGCTGTGGATCGCCCAGCACGCGCTGGCGATCGTGCTGGCGCTGATGTTCCTGGCGCCCGTGGTGTTCCTGGCGCTGACCGCCCTCATGACCGACGAGCAGGCGCTGACCAGCGACCTGTGGCCCCGGTCGTGGAACTGGGACAACTTCGCGGTCGTGTTCGCCAAGTCGCAGCTGCTGCGCTGGACGGTCAACACGCTGCTGTACGCCGGCCTGGGCACGCTGTTCACGGTCCTGTCGTCCGTGCCGGTGGCGTACGCCCTGGCCCGCTTCCGCTTCCGGGGACGGCGGGCGGCGTTCCTGCTCGTGGTCGCCACCATGATGCTGCCGCCGCAGGTCGTCGCGGTGCCGCTCTACCTGGTGTGGGCCCGGCTCGGGCTGACGGACACGCTGTGGCCGCTCATCCTGCCGATGCTGCTCGGCGACGCCTTCTCCGTCTTCCTGCTGCGCCAGTTCCTGGTGACGATCCCGCGCGAGTACACCGACGCGGCCAAGGTGGACGGCTGCTCCGACCTGCGCACGCTGGTCAGAGTGATCCTGCCGATGGCCCGTCCGGCCGTCGCCGCCGTCGCGCTGTTCCAGTTCTTCTACTGCTGGAACGACTACTACGGGCCGCTGCTGTACGCGGGGGTCCAGCAGGAGGGCTGGACGCTGTCGCTGGGGCTGGCCACCTTCAAGGCGTTCCACAGCGTGCAGTGGAACCTCACCATGGCCGCCACCCTGCTGGTGACGGCCCCCATCATCATCGTGTTCTTCTTCGCCCAGAGGGTCTTCATCGAGGGCGTGACGCTGACGGGAGTCAAGGGTTGAAACTCGCCGTGGTCGGGGGCGGCTCGACGTACACGCCGGAGCTGATCGACGGGTTCGCGCGGCTGCGCGACGTGCTGCCCCTCACCGAGATCGCGCTCATCGACCCCGATGAGCGGCGCCTCGGCCTGGTGGCCGGGATGGCGCGGCGCATGCTCGCGCACGCCGGGCACCCGGCGCGGGTGGCGGCCGGCTCGTCGGTCGAGGAGGGCGTGGCCGGGGCGAGCGCCGTGCTGTTCCAGCTCCGGGTCGGCGGGCAGGCCGCCCGCGAGGTGGACGAGACGCTGCCGCTGCGGTGCGGCTGCGTCGGGCAGGAGACGACCGGCGCGGGCGGCCTGGCCAAGGCGCTGCGCACGGTCCCGGTCGTGCTGGACATCGCGGAGAAGGTACGCGAGCACGCGCCTGAGGCGTGGATCGTGGACTTCACCAACCCCGTCGGCATCGTCACCCGGGCGCTGCTCGACGCGGGGCACCGCGCGATCGGCCTGTGCAACGTGGCCATCGGCCTGCAGCGGCGCCTCGCGGCGGCGCTCGGGGTGGCGCCCTCGCGGCTCACGCTCGACCACGTCGGGCTCAACCACCTCACCTGGCTGCGCGCCGTCCACCTCGACGGGGCCGACGTGCTGCCGTCGCTCGTCGAGGGGCACGCGAAGGAGCTCGCCGAAGGGGCCGGCCTGCGTCCGGAGCTGATCCGGCGCCTCGGCGCGGTGCCGTCGTACTACCTGCGCTACTACTACGCGCACGACGAGGTGGTGGAGGAGCAGCGGACCGCGCCGCCGCGCGCCGCCGAGGTCGCCGCCGTCGAGGCCCGCCTGCTGGAGCTGTACGCCGACCCGTCGGTGGTCGTCAAGCCCGCGGAGCTGGAGCGGCGGGGCGGCGCCTTCTACTCGGAGGCGGCCGTGGACCTGCTGGCCGCGCTCCTCGGCGGCCGGGACGACTCCCCTCCCCAGGTCGTCAACGTGCGCAACGGGCGCACGCTGCCCTTCCTGCCCGACGAGGCGGTCGTCGAGGTGCCCGCGTCCGTCACCGCCGCCGGCGCCGTGCCGCTGCCGGTGCGGCCCGTGGAGCCGCTGTACGCGGGGCTGATCGCGCACGTGTCGGCGTACGAGACGCTGGCGCTGGAGGCGGCGCTGCACGGCGGGGCGGACCGGGTGCGCGACGCCCTGCTCGCCCACCCGCTGGTCGGTCAGGACGCGGTCGCCGAGGAGCTGACCCGGCTGCTGCTGGAGGCCGGCCGCCCCCACCTGCCGTGGACGGTGGGGCGGTGACCCGCCGCAGGCTCCTGCTCGCCGTGGACGGCGGCAACAGCAAGACGGACGTGGCGGTGGTCGCGGAGGACGGCGAGGTGCTGGTGACGGCGCGCTCGGGGCCGTTCACGCCGCACAGCGCGGGGGTGGCGGCCGCGGTCGGCGAGATCGAGCGGGCCGTTCGGGAGGCGCTGGCCACTCTGCCGCCGGACGAGAGCGGCGGCGGCCGGTTCGACCACGTGGCGGCCTACCTGGCCAACGCCGACCTGCCGGTCGAGGAGGAGACGCTGGCCCGGGAGCTCGCCGCCCGGGGGCTCGGGCCGGACGTCGTCGTCCGCAACGACACGTTCGCGCTGCTGCGGGCCGGCGCGTCGGCTCCGTGGGGCGTGGCGGTGGTGTGCGGCGCCGGCATCAACGCGGTCGGCGTCTCCCCCGCCGGCGAGGTGGCCCGCTTCCCCGCGCTCGGCAGGATCAGCGGCGACTGGGGCGGCGGCGGGGGCCTGGCCGAGGAGGCGCTGTGGCACGCCGTCCGCGCGGAGGACGGCCGCGGTCCCGCCACGGCGCTGGCGGACGTGGTGAAGGAGTGGTCCGGGGCGGCCACGGTCGAGGAGCTGGTCCTTGGGCTGCACTTCGGCCGGGTGGACGGGGCGCGGCTGCACGAGCTGGCCCCGGGGGTGTTCGCCGCCGCCGCGGCGGGCGACGCGGTGGCCGTGGGGCTGGTGGAGCGGCAGGCCGAAGAGGTGGTGGTCATGGCCGAGGTGTGCCTGCGCCGCCTCGGCCTGCTGGAGACGCCGGCGGAGGTGGTGCTGGGCGGCGGGGTCCTGCGGGCGCGCGACCGTCCCGATGGTCAGCAACTCCATGCTCGCGCTCCTCATCATCTCGTCAGGAACGATCCTGCGGCTTGCCCTTTGGGCAAGGTCAAA
>NZ_JBFAIA010000295.1:0-5752 GCF_040654455.1 Nonomuraea sp. NPDC050691 | reverse complement strand
GCGATATCGTGGTCTTCTCGTCACAGAACGGGGGAGGTGGGCGTGCGCAGGTCGGTCAAGTTCCTGCTCCGTCCCACCAGCAAGCAGGCCGCCGCCGCTCTCGCCGCGCTCACCGGTCAGCAGGTCGGCCAGCTCGGCCGTGTCCACGACGCCGTCCAGCGCCCCGGCCAGGTGGGCCAGGCACTCGTCCAGCGCGGCCCGGAAGGCCGGCTCGTGCCGGTAGAGGTCGCCGGCCAGGCCGGGGTACTGCTCGCCGACGCCCGCGAACAGGAAGGCCACCTGCCGGCCCTGGACGGTCTCGACCCGGCCCAGCAGGTCGTCCGCCCGCCGCCCGTCGAGCGCCTCGGCCGCCGACGCGACGTCGCCGGCCACGATCGCCCTGCGGTGCTCGAACGTCTTGCGCCCCACCTGGAGCGTGTACGCGACGTCGGCGAGCCGCAGGCCCGGCTCGTCGCCGAGGTGCCGGCCGAGCCGCCGGCACGCCTCGTCCGCCGCCGTGGCCGTACGGGCCGAGACCGGCACCACCTCGAACCGGCGCCCGGTCCCCGGAACGTGCGTGTCGCGGGCGGGGGGCTCCTCGACCACCATGTGCACGTTCGTGCCGCCCATGCCCAGCGAGTTGAGCCCCGCGATGCGCGGCCGGCCGTCGCGGGTGCGCCACGGGGACAGCTCGGCGTTGACGTAGAAGGGGCTGCCGTCGAAGTCGATCTCCGGGTTGGGGCTGGTGTAGTGCAGGCTCGGCGGGATGATCCCGTGGTGCGCCGCGAGCGAGGTCTTGATGAGGCCGCTCGCCCCGGCCGCCCGGTCGAGGTGGCCGACGTTGGTCTTGACCGACCCGATCGGGCAGTACCGCCGCTCCCGCGTCTGCCCGAAGGCCCGGGTCAGGGCGGCCACCTCGATGGGGTCGCCCAGCTCGGTGGCGGTGCCGTGCGCCTCGACGTAGCTGATGTCCTCGCCGGTGACGCCCGCGTCGGCCATCGCGTCGGCGATGACCCGTGACTGGCCGACGACGCTGGGCGCGGTGTAGCCGACCTTGAGGGCGCCGTCGTTGTTCATGGCCGAGCCGCGGATGACGGCCCAGACGTGGTCGCCGTCGCGGATCGCGTCGGGCAGCCGCTTCAGCAGCACCGCGGCGGCGCCGTCGCCGAACATGCTGCCCTTGGCCGCGGCGTCGAAGGCGCGCACGTGGCCGTCGGGCGACTCCTGGCCGCCCGGCCCGTACAGGTGGCCGACCCGGTCCGGGACGCGGATCGACACGCCGCCCGCGAGCGCCAGCTCGCAGTCGCCGGCCCGCAGGCTCTGCACGGCCAGGTGCGCGGCCACCAGCGACGTGGAGCAGAACGTCTGCACCGCGACACTCGGCCCATACAGGTCGAACAGGTACGACACGGTCGTGGTGAGGGCGTCCTTGTCGTTGCCCATGATGACCTCGAACCCGCTGAACTCGTTCTGGCCGCCGCCGAGCAGGTGGTCGGTCATCCGCAGCAGGTACGTGCTGATGTTGGCGCCGCCGAACACGCCCACCCGGCCCCGGTGCTCCGCGGCCGCGTAGCCGCCCTGTTCGAGCGCCTCCCAGCACACCTCCAGGAAGGCGCGCTGCTGCGGGTCGGTGATGGCGGCCATGCGGGGACTCATGCCGAAGAAGGCCGCGTCGAAGCCGCTGACGTCGTCCAGGACGGGCCGGGCCGGCACGTACGCGGGATCTTTGATCTGCTCGGGGTCGGCCCCGGCGGCCAGCAGCTCCTCCTCGGAGAAGAAGCTGATGGACTCGACGCCGTCGTTGAGGTTGCGCCAGAACGTGGCCACGTCGGCGGCGCCGGGGAAGCGGCCGGCCATGCCGATGATCGCGATGCGGCGGTCGTCCTCGGTGGCGGTCCTGGCGCGCTCGCCGACGACGCGGACGGCGGGGAGAGGGGCGGGGTCCACGGCGTTCGCGGCCTTGGCCGTTGCGGTGTCCGTAGCGGTCGCGCCGCGTTCGTCCAGGATGACGGCCAGGGTGCCGACCGTCGGCGCCTCGAACAGCGCCACGGTGGGCACCGCCACCCCGAACCGCTGCTTCACCAGTGCGAGCATCTGCAGCGCCACCAGCGAGTTGCCGCCCAGGTCGAAGAAGTTGTCCCGGGTGCCGACCGGCTCGACGCCCAGCACCTCGGACCAGAGGGCCGCGAGGGCGTGCTCCACGGGCGACTGCGGCGGGGTGTAGGGCTGGGGAAGCTCGGGGCGCGGAAACCTGTCGCCCGTCCCCGCGGGCAGTCCTTGCGGGTCCGCGGCGCCGTCCGGTGAGGCCCCGGCGAGGAGCGCCGTGGCGGCGGGCACGGAGCGGGGCAGCCGGTCGCCCAGCCCGCCGGCCGCGACCACGAGCCCGGGCCGCGTCGCGGCCGTCAGCCGGTCGAAGGCCGCCAGCGACTCCGCCGCGCTCATCGAGTGCGCGGCCATCGCCGCGCCCATGCCGCCCTCCAGCCGGTCGAGGGTGACGGCCCAGGTGTCCCAGCTCGCCGCCACCCACCGGGTCCGGGTACGGCCCTCGGCCCAGGCGGAGTGGGCGCGGTGGGCGAGCGCGGTCAGGGCGGCGTTGGCGGCGGCGTAGCTGCCGAACGTGATGCCGCCGAGGACCGCCGACGTGGAGGAGAACACGAGGCAGAAGCGCGGCGCCCGGTCGGCCGGGAGCTCGCCGAGCACCTGCTCCAGCACCTGGGCGCCGGTCACCTTGGCGGCGAGGTGGCGGGCGACGGCCTCGTCGTCGAGGTCACGCAGCGGGCGGAAGCCGCCGGGCCGCGTGTCGGCCGCGGCGTGCACGACCCCGTCCAGCCCGCACACGCCGTGATCGGCGAGAGCGGCGACAGTGGCGCGCATGGCTGAGACGTCCGTGACGTCCACCGCCGGGGTGAGCACCTCGGCGCCCAGGGCGCGTATGCGCTCGACCGCCTCGCGGCGCGGGTCCCCCGGCCCGGCGGGGAGTCCGGCGCGGCTGGTGAGGACGAGCCGGGCGGCGCCGGCGCGGGCCAGGTGCTCGGCGACGATCAGGCCCACGTCGCCCAGACCGCCGGTGATCAGATACGTCCCCTTTGTCGTGGAGGGGGCAGGCGGTTCAGGGGCGGGCGGCTCGTCCGGGGTGAAGGTGCGGAGCAGTCGGGTGCCGTTCCGGTAGGCGACGAAGACCTCACCGGACGGGCTCAGGATCTCGCCGGTCAGCGCGTCGGCCACGGCCTGGGCGTCGGCGTCCGGGTCGAGGTCCACGGCGGCGCAGTCGAGGCTGAGGTACTCCTGGTTGGCGACCATCGGCAGGGTTGCCGCGGCCGCGTGGACGGCGTCCGGGACCTCCCCGTCCGCCACCGCCTGCCCGCCGCGCGTGACCAGCAGGACCCGGGTCCCGTCCCCGCCCTGCTCACCGAACGCCGCCAGCAGCCGCGCCACGGGGACCAGCGCTCCCCCGACCCCGGAGTCGCCGCCGCCCGGCGTGGAGGCGCCCGTCGGTGAGAGGAGGCGGAGGTCAACGACCGTGGCCGGGGTGGAGGGGTCCAGGCCCCGGGTGAGCGCCGCGGCGTCGTCCTGCCCGGCGACCGTCAGGACGTCCACTCCGTGCGCGCGCAACGACCGTGCCAGCGCCTCGGCGACCCGGCCGTCCGTACCACCCGAGGCCGGCTCGTCGCCCGCGCGGCCCGAAACGAGCACGCAGCGCCCCGTCCTCGCGACAGAGGCCCCGCTCTCCGGGACGTCCGCCGGGATCCAGTCCGGGACCAGCAGCTCGACACGCGGTCGCCCGGCCCCCACGCTCCCGGCGACACCGGACGACGCCCCGGCCGGCGCGACGCCGTTCAGAGCGTGCGGGGTGAGACCGGGCGCGGCTCCGCCGGACGCCTGCCCAGCGGCCACGACCGCGACCGGGGCCGGAGCCGGCACCGGGGCCGGCACCGGGGCCGGCACCGGGGCCGGCCCCGCGACCGGGACCGCGACCGGAGCGGCCCCGGCAGGCGTGGACGGCTGGGACGGCGGGTCGATCCAGTAGCGCTCCCGCTCGAACGGGTACGTCGGCAGAGCCACCTTGGCCACCGGCCGGTCCTGCCGGTAGCCGGACCAGTCGATCGGCACCCCGGCCAGCCACAGCCGCCCGGCCGCCTCCGCCAGCGCCTCCCCGGCCGGGCGCGGGTCCTCCGCCCCCGGCAGCGTGGCGACGACGAGCGGCCAGCGGTCCGGCGGGCAGTCGCGGTGGCCGCGCGCCATCGCGCCCAGCGACTGGCCCGGCCCGATCTCCAGGAGCGCCGCGTCGCCGTCCAACCGCAGCAGCGTGCTCAGGACGTCGTCGAAGCGCACGGCCGCGCACATGTGCTCGGCCCAGTACGCCGGGTCGGTGAGCTGGGCGGCGGTGGCGAGCTCGCCCGTGACGTTGGAGACGACGGGGACGCGGGGCGCGTGGAGCGGGATGTTCTCGGCGATCCAGGCGGTCAGCGGTTCCCGCAGCGGCTCCATCATCCCGGAGTGGAAGGCGTGACCGGTGGCCAGCGGGCGGCACGGCACCCCGTCCGCCTCCAGCAGCGCCCTGGCCGAGGCCATCGCCGCCGGCTCGCCGGCCAGCACGGTCAGCTCGGGTCCGCTGATCGCGGCGACGTCCACGCCGGTCACGCCGGCCAGGCGGTCGCGCAGGCCGGCGGCGGCGAGCGGCACCGCGCACATCTCGCCCGCGGGCAGCTCGTCGATGAGGGCGGCCCGGTGGGTGACCAGCGCGACGGCCGACTCCAGGGACATCACCCCGGCCAGGCAGGCCGCGACGTACTCGCCGAGGCTGTAGCCGGCCAGCGCGGCCGGTTCGACGCCCCACGACTGGACGAGCCGCGCCAGCGCGTACTCGACGGCGAACAGCGCGGGCTGGAGCAGCCGGGTGGGGGGCGCCGCGTCGGGCGCGGAGACGCGGCCGAGGAGCCGGCCGAGCGCGTCCCCCTGGCCGTCCCGCCGCGGCCCGACCATCTCGGCGAGCGGGTCCTCGCCGCCGGTGCGGCGGCGCAGCTCGGCGCGGCACTGGTCGAGCGTCGCGCGGAACACCGGCTCGGTCTCGTACAGCTCGGCGGCCATCCCCGGGTACTGCTCGCCGGTGCCGGCGATGAGGAAGGCGACGGGCCGGCCGGCGCGGCTCCCGGCGCGGCCGAGCGCCGCCCCGGACCGGAGCCGGTCGGCCGCCTGGGCCGCCGAGGAGGCCACCACCATCCGGCGGTGGGCGAACTCCTGCCGCCCGGTCTGCAGCGTGTGGGCGACGTCGGCCAGCCGTTGCCCGGAGCCGTCGGCGGTCAGGTGCGCGGCCAGGCGTTCCGTCATCGCGTCGGCGGCGGTGGCCGTACGGGCGGACCAGACGAGCAGCTCGGGGCGCGGCGGCTCCTCGGTGCGCGGCACCAGGGGCGCCTCCTCGACCACCACGTGCGCGTTGGTGCCGCCGATGCCGAACGCGCTCACCCCGGCGCGGCGGGTCCGGCCCGCCTCGCGCGGCCAGCCGCGCAGCCCGGTGACGATCTCCAGCCGGGCCTGGCCGGAGGCGAGCTGCGGGTTGGGGTCGGTCAGGTTGACGGTGGGCGGGATCTCGTCGTGGCGCAGGGACAGCGCGACCTTGATGAGGTTGGTGACGCCGGCGGCGCGGTCGAGGTGGCCGAGGTTCGTCTTGACCGACCCGATTCTATTGGACGGTGTTCCCCGAGTACCGTCCACGTGGTAGGTGGTCAGCACGGAACGGGTGGCAGATGTGGCGCCGTTGTAGTACTCGACCTTG
>NZ_JBFAIA010000294.1:0-5753 GCF_040654455.1 Nonomuraea sp. NPDC050691 | reverse complement strand
CCATCGCGGTAGACGCGCACCGACGACGGGGCGGCAGGCAGCTGACGCGACCAGACGACGGTCAGCACGATGCCGCCCGCCAGATGCAGGCGCCCGTCCCTGAGCCGGAAACCACGCCGGCTGTAGTTCAAGCTCGGACGGGCCAGGTCCTTCTTCTTGAACCGGGGCATCCCCGCCCGCCGCTTGACCGACAGCCGGTCCTTGATGTCCTGCAAAGCCTTGGCGCGGGAGCGAGCGAAGTCACGGATGATCTGCTGCTGCGGCACCGACGCCCCGCCGGCCAGCCACCCATGCTCGGACCGCCAGCCGGTCAACAGCTTGTCCAGCCGCGCCGGACCACACTTCAGCATTGCTTGGTGCGCGGCGCGGGAGGTGGCCACGCACTGGTTCCACACCCAGCGGCACCGATCCCACTCCGCCAGCAACCCGGCACGCGCACCCGAGGACGGGCGCAGCCGGTAGGTGTACCGGACACACCCGCCATCCCTGCCCGCAGCCGCTGCCGCCGTCACGATCGCCAACCTACACAGCAGCCCCGACAGATTTCCCCGCGTTCCCACATCACGCGGTCACCGCGATCCGGACGTCGAATCGCCCTGGCGGCGGTTCATCTTTCCTGACCCTGCTGAGAGGAGTGCGATTCCTCGCAACCTGAGGCCGGGGCATCCTCGGAGCAACATCTGTGAAACTCGCAAAACCGACTGGTCGGTATGGCGCATCCGGACAAAACGCGGCCGGGCGCGCGAAAAACGCCGATGGCCGTCGTCGTCGGCCGGCCGTCGGCGCCGTGCGGGAAGCCCGCCGGGCTAGCGCAGGACCAGGAAGGCGGCGATGCCGATGACGAGGATGGCCGCGACCACCGCGATAATCGGGACAAGGGGGGACTTCTTGGGCGCGGCGGCGGCCTCCTGCTCGGAGCGCTGCGCGAAGGCGCGGAACTGCTGCGTGGTGCCCGCCGGGTCGACGGGCTGCTGGTGCTGCTCAGACATGGGCAGCAGCCTAGCGGGATCACCTGTCGCATTTTGCGCCTTTTACGCGATCGGCTGACCCGGTCGGCGGGCAGGCTGGATGCGAGACCGGTCCCATCGCCGGATAGCGTTGAAGCATGCTGAGGACCGTGCTCTCGCCCCGCATGCTGGGGCTCCACCTGTTGACGGTGGTGGTCCTCGTGGCGTTCATCCTGCTCGGCCGCTGGCAGCTCGGAGTGTTCCAGGAGTCCGGCAAGCCGCGCGCGGCGGCCGACCCGGCGCCCGTCGCCGTCACCGCGCTCGCCCCGGTGGGCGCGCAGATGGACGGCATGTCGGTCGGGCGGCGCGTCACCGTGAGCGGCGTCTACGACCCCTCGGGCCAGCTCCTCGTCGTCGACCGGCAGCCCGACGTGGACGCGCCCGGCGGCAAGGTCTCCCACGACCAGGGCTTCTGGGTGCTGACCCCGCTCCGCCTCGGCGACGGCACCCTGGTCCCGGTCGTACGCGGCTGGACGGCCAAGGCCGACGCGCCCGCGCTGGCCGTCCCGTCCGGCGAGGTCACCGTCGCGGGCCGGCTCCGGCCGTCGCAGGGCACCGACAGCGTGCAGCGCCGCTCGGACGAGCTGCCCCGGGGGCAGGTCCAGACCGTGTCCACCGGCCAGCTCGTCAACCTGTGGAGCGGCGGCAGGATCCGTGACGGCTACGTCGTCGCCGAACCGCCGTCGGGCGCGCTGGCCCAGGTCAAGGTCGCGCCGCCGGTCGTCGGCGGCACCCTCACCTGGCGCAACCTCGCCTACGCCGCCAACTGGTGGATCTTCGCCGGGTTCGCCGTGTTCATGTGGTTCCACTTCGTCCGCGACGCCATGCGTACGGACCGGGAACACCGCAAGAAGTCCCCTGAGATGGTTCTGGAAGGTTGAAACGGTGGAATCGGCTCTGAAGCCCTTCCGGGTGCTCGCCTACTGCGTCGGCGTGATGCTGCTCGTCCTGTGCGTGGCCATGGTGCTGAGGTACGGCTTCGGCATCGAGGGCATCTCGAGGTTCGTGGCGCCCGTCCACGGCTTCCTCTACATGATCTACCTGGTCGCGGTCATGAACCTGGGCATGAAGGCCCGGTGGGGCTGGCCGTACATGCTGGGGATCATGCTGGGCGGCACCGTGCCGTTCCTGTCGTTCTTCGTGGAGCGGCGCGTCACCCAGCGGGTGCACGCGCAGACGGCGGCGGCAGGGGCCTGACCCCCGCCGCCGTGCGCGCCTCGCTGGGAATCAGTGGCCGATGCCGCGCCTGCGGGCACGCTTGAGCCGCTCCCGCTGCGACGGGTCGAGCATCAGGTATCCGACCACCGGTGCGCCCACCACGCCGAGGATGACCAGCAGGGTGATCCAGCCGGTCCCGAAAATGATCAGGGAGAGCAGGACGGCGGCGCCGGCGCCGATGGCGTACTTCTGGACTGGCGACATCCTCAACATCCTCCGAACGCGGAGCGCGCGCCCCGCCTCTTCCACATTCTGCGTCGCCGGTCCAACGAGTGGGGGCGCGCCGGGGTTCCGAATCGCGATGTATCTCAAATCGTAGGCGCATCGTGCTGAGGGGAACGGTCCAGAGCCAGCCGGCCGAGCGTCCCGGCCACCAGCTCGACCGGCGGCGGACCGGCCGGGTCGAGCATCGCGCGGATCAGCGACCGCAGCGGGTCGGCGCCCGGGGCAGGGGACGCGCCCGGCGGCCTGCCCTCGACGGCGAAGTGCAGCGTGGCCGCCAGCGACCACAGGTCGGCCGAGGGCCGCAGCTCCGGCTGCGGCAGCCCGAACCCCGTGAGCAGCGCCCGGCCCGTCGGCGTGAGCAGCACGTTGCCCGGATCGACCCGGCCGTGCACGATCCCCGCCGCGTGCGCCGCCGACAGCGCCTCCAGTACGCACACTCCGACCCGGGCGGCCTGCGTCGCGGGAAGGGGGCCGCGCGCCCGCACGGTGCGCTCCAGCGACGCCCCCGAGACGAACTCCATGACCACCCAGACGGCGTCGTCCTCGGCCACCACGTCGGCGACCGGCACGAGGGAGCCGTGCCGCAGGGCGGCGAGGCGGCGCGCGTCACCGACGGCCCGCTCCAGCAGCCCCGCCGGCGGGCGCAGCTCCCGGACGACGACGTCGCGGTGCGCCGGCTCGTCGAAGGCCAGCCGGGCACCGCCCCCGCCGAGGGGGTTCAGCAGCCGGTAGCGTCCCGCGAGCTTCGTGGTCTCTCCCATGCCGGATCTCCCCCGTCCAGGTGGACGATAGTCGCCCGGCGGCGGCCCCGGCCATCATCCCGGCGAGCCGGGCATGAACACCTCGCGACGGCCGGTCGGTCTGCACCGGATGTGCACGTTTCAGTGAGTGCCGTCTGCACCGGGCACTCCTAGGCTTTCGTCCGTGGCAGAGCGGCGACAGGTCCTCCTGGTGGAGGACGACGAGACGATCGCGCGGGCGGTCCGCGACCGGCTGGCGGCCGAGGGCTTCGAGGTGCGTGTGGCGGGGGACGGCGAGGCGGCCCTGGCCGAGTACGGCCGGGCCGAGCCCGAGCTGGTGATCCTCGACCGGCTGCTGCCGGGGCTCGACGGGCTGGAGGTGTGCCGCAGGATGCAGGCGGCCCGCCCCGTGCCGGTCCTCATGCTGACCGCGCTCGGCGAGGAGACCGACGTGCTGGTCGGGCTCGGCGTGGGGGCCGACGACTACCTCACCAAGCCGTTCAGCATGCGTGAGCTGGTCGCGCGGATCCACGCGCTGCTGCGCCGGGTCGAGCGCGCCACCCAGCTCGCCGCCGAGGACACGGTCATCCGCGTCGGCGAGGTCGAGATCGACACGGCAGCGCGCCGGGTGTTCGTGCGCGGCACGGAGGCGCAGCTCACCAGGACCGAGTTCGACCTGTTACGGCGGCTGGCCGAGCGGCCGGGGCAGGTCTTCGAGCGCGACCGGCTGCTGTCGGACGTGTGGGGCTTCTCCGAGGCCGCCGCCACCCGGACCGTGGACAGCCACGTGCGGGCGCTGCGCCGCAAGCTCGGCTCCGACGTGGTGCGCACCGTCCACGGCGTCGGGTACGCGCTGGTGCGCCGATGAGGCCGCTCGACTTCCTCGGCCGGATCAAGGTCAAGCTCGGCATCGTGATCGTGCTGGCCGTCGGCACCGCGTTCGTGGTGAACGAGGTCGGCATCAATTCCGGCCTGTCCCGCGAGGTGCGCATCGCCGTGGCCGTGGCGCTCGCGCTCATCATGGTGCAGGTGCTGGCGATGGGCATGACCAGGCCGCTGCGCGAGATGGCCCGCGCCGCCCAGACCGTCGCGAAGGGCCGCTACGACCTGCGCGTGCGCGCCACCTCCCGCGACGAGGTGGGCGAGCTGGCCAGGGCCTTCAACGCCATGGCGGCCGACCTCGGCGAGGTGGACCGGCAGCGCCGGGAGCTGGTCGCCAACGTCAGCCACGAGCTGCGCACGCCCATCACCGCCCTGCGCGCCGTCCTGGAGAACGTCGTGGACGGCGTCTCGGCGGCCGACCCCGGCACCATGAGCACCGCCCTGGCGCAGACCGAGCGGCTCGGGCGGCTCGTGGCCCAGCTCCTCGACCTGTCGCGGCTGGATTCCGGCGCCCGTCTCATCGAGTCCGAGCCGGTCGAGCTGGCGCCGCTGCTCGAACAGGCCGTGCGGGAGGCGGAGCTGGCCCGCGAGGACGTCCGGATCGTCGCGCGGGCACCCGGCGGGCTCGTCGTGCGCGCCGACCCCGACCTGCTGGCCCAGGTGCTGGCCAACCTCCTCGACAACGCCGTGCGGCACAGCCCGCCCGGCGGCGTGGTGACGGTCGCGGGGACCGCCGAGGGGAACGGGGCGCGGCTCACGGTCGCGGACCAGGGGCCGGGCATCCCGGCGTCGGCCCGGTCGCGGGTGTTCGAGCGGTTCTCACGCCTGGACACGGCGCGCGCCGCCGACGCCGGCGGCGCCGGGCTGGGGCTGGCCATCGTCAAGGAGATCGTCGAGCTGCACGGGGGCGGCATCCGCATCGGGGACGGCGCGGGGTGCCGCATGATCATCGACCTGCCGTCGAGGCCGGAGAGGAACATGATGGGAGACAGACGGGGCGCCACACCGCCGCCGGACCGGGAGCAGGCCACGGCCGCCCGCCCGGTCTCGGGGGACGCGGTCTCGACGAAGGGCGGGGGCCCGGCCGCCGAGGGCGTCCCCCGCCCGGGGCTGGTGGAGGAGGCCGCCGCGCCCGTCCGCGAGGAGGGGAACGGGGAGCCGGGTGCGCCGTCCGAGGGGGCGGTGCCGGTGCCGGTCGCGGAGGCCGGGACCGGCGCGCCGGAGCCCGTCCACGCCGCGCCGCCCTCAACGGAGACGCCAGCGCCCTCGTACACGCCCGCACCCGCTTACACACCGGCACCCGCTTACACACCCGCACCCGCGTACGCGTACGGGCCCGCCACCGCTGCCCCGTACGCGGCCGCGCCCGCCCCAGGGCCGGCGGAGAGGCTGGTGCGGCTGGCCGCGGGGACCGTCCTCGGCCTGATCGCCGGGTTCGTGGCCGGTCTGGTCGGGGCGGTGTTCGTCAGCTTCACCGTGGGCGGCGGGCTCGCCCTGATCACGCTGGTGCTGTGCACGCTGCTGGCCGGAGCGCTGGGCGCCATCATGGGCGCGTCCCCCCGCCGCCCGCTCGCCCGGCCCCTCCCGGCCGCCCACCCCTCCCCGGCCGCATGCCGCCCTTGGTGCCCAGGTCACCAGGGACGATCTTGAACGCGTAGAACGGCGGCAGCCACAGCGGCGC
>NZ_JBFAIA010000293.1:0-5961 GCF_040654455.1 Nonomuraea sp. NPDC050691 | reverse complement strand
CGCTACGACAAGCGCGCCTACATCTTCCTGGGAACCGTCACCGTCGCCGCCTTGGCTATCTGGCTCCGGACCTGATCCAGGAAACAGCTCCTAGGACGCGCCCTCAGAACGCCAGGACGTACCCACGCCACCTTCGGAACGCCAGGACGTACCCACGCCGCCCTCGGAACGCCAGGACGTACCCACGCCGCCCTCGGAACGCCAGGGCATAACCTGCGCCACCTGCGGAACGCCAGGACGTAACCCGCGCCGCCCTCAGAACGCCAGGACGTACGCCGTCCGGCTTGCCTCGCGGGCAGGAAGGCCCTGCGGCGGCGGTCCGGCTCGCCCTGCGGTCAGGAAGGCTCCCGGCCTTCCCGCGCGGTGAAGCCGTCGGAGGCTCCACGCGCCGAGACGACGAGACGAGACCGGGTCCCCGCGTTGGGACAAGGCCTCCGGTCTCCGCGCGCTGGACCATCGGAGCGGTCCATACGCGCTCGAACGTCGTCTCATCTCGATCTTCACCTGCTAGGAGGTCTCGATCTCCACGTGCGCCGGCGCGAGTAGGAACACCCGGTCGGCGATGCGCTCGATCCGGCCCTCACAGCCGTAGGCCAGACCGGCCGCGAAGTCCACCATCCGGGTCGCCTCGGGCATCGGCATGCCCGTCACGTCCATGATCACCGTCTGACCGTCACGGAAGTGCTGACCGATCATCGGCGCGTCGTTGTACTTGAGCGGCTGGACCATCACGATTCGCGACGGGTCAACCGTCGACCGCCACCTCCTGGCCGCCCGCTCCGACGCCGGCATGTACTCCTCTTCGTACTGCTCGTCGTCGTAGTGGTCGTCGTACTGGTCGACCCCGCCCAGGCCAAGGTAGTTCACCACCTTGCGCACAGCCCCCATCGGCTTGTCCTTTCCTTCAGGAACTCACCGTAATCGGCACGTCCCTACACATTGGACGGTAACCGACGATTCCGTGTTCGCCATGCGACACGCCCACGACCAATTCCATTTTGTACGGCAAGCGGCCAGGTTTCACCCGGATATCTCTCCCCCGCAGGCATCGACTCATGCGTCCGTTGTCACTGTAGACGCCTTCACCGACACTTCTTCCCCGGGTAATCCTGCCGCGGTCTGCCGTCCAGAGTCAGCCGCTCCCGGCGCATGGACGCAGGCAGCGGAGCCTCACTTGTCTTAGATGCCCCCGCGACCGGATTGGTTCGGGTGGTTCTCGACCTCGGTCGAGACGCCCCAACGCTATTCGCACGGCCCGGGCCGCAGAGGGGGCATATTCGGCACCGCAGACCGAACGCCCACAGTGAATGGCACGGCCAGTTTCATGATCACAATGGATTTTCCGGCCGAGGAAGTGAGAGTGGCCACAGTTCCGTCCGGACGGGAAAAAGCCCTCCACACCGGCGCCGTCGCGGTGCATGGGAGCAATCGCGACCTCCCGGCCGAACTCCTCTCGCACCGCCCGCTCCGGTCGCGCTCCGGGAAGGCGCTCGCCTGGGTGGCGTGAAGCCGGTGCCGCTCCGCTACCCGTACATCCACGGCTTGAACGGCCGGGAGCCGCATCACGGAGCGTCACGCTCCGCAGGGGACCACGCGGCGTGCCGGGCCGGCCGTGGACTGAGTCCACCGGGCCGGTCACGCGGTGACGGTCCTGACGGGGGAGCTCCATATCTAGTACGTCGTTCCCCTCTTCTCTCAGCCGTACACCTGTGAATCCCAAGACTCCCCAAGCTCTCCCGACTCGCACCGGCCCCTCACTCATGCAGACGAGCCGACCTCCCGGCGGAGTTCCCCCGCACTTCGCCGCCCGGACCGGCGTCCCAGCGACGAGGCGCTGCGACGACGTACGGACCCGCGCCGAACGGGGCATTACGGACACCTCCGAGGGTGCTATGTGCTTTATGAGTCCATTGGTACCGTTGCGCGATTGCGGATGGGTTGACGCCGACTTGCGCCCCGCCCCAAGCGTGGAGCGGCCCCCTGGACCGACGGCTCACCGGCCGCTTCCGCCGTGCTTCACCCGACGGTTGGAGGCTTCAACCGGCGTTTCGTTCGGAGGCGGCGCGCAGCAGCCGCCTGCGAGCGTCCCCCGGACGTGAAGCGCTCACCCCTGCCCCGCCAGGCCGCTCTCGTAGGCGATGATGGCCAGTTGGGTGCGGTCGCGGGCCGGGAGCTTCGCGAGCAGCCTGCTGACGTACGTGCGCGCCGTGTCGGGGCTGATGAACAGCTCGGCGGCGATCTCCTGGTTGTTCAGCCCGCGCCCGATCGCGGCCAGCACCTCACGCTCACGGCCGGACAGCCCCTCCACCAGCTCCGGCCGTCCCCGGCCGCGTGCCGAGGCGGCCGCCCGCATGACCTTCCCGGTGATCGACGGCGCGAGCAGCGACTGGCCGCCGGCCACGAGCCGGATGGCGCCGCGCAGTTCTTCCGGCTGGACGTCCTTGAGCAGGTAGCCGGACGCGCCGGCACGGATCGCGTCGAAGACGTTCTCGTCCTCGTCGAACGTGGTCAGCACGACGACCCTGACACCCTCGAGCTCGCCGACGACGCGCCGTGTCGCGGCGATGCCGTCGAGCGCGGGCATCCGGATGTCCATGAGCACGATGTCGGGGCGGTGCGCGCGGGCAGCGGCGACCGCGGCCTGACCGTCCCCCGCCTCGGCGACGACCGTGATGTCGCCGTCGCGCTCGGCCAGCGCGCGCAGCCCCGACCGCAGCAGCAGCTCGTCCTCGGCGATGACCACCCTGATCACGCCCGCTCCTCCCGCGCGAACGGCAGCGGGACTGCCGCTGTCTCCTCCTCGGCCAGCGGCAACCGGGCGGTCACGCGTCCTCCTGCGCCAGCGGCAGCCGCGCGGTCACCGTCGTCCCGGAAGACGATCGGTTCGTGGTCAGGACGCCGCCCAGCAGAGCCGCCCGCTCGCGCATTCCTGCCACACCCCTGCCTCCTCCCACGCGGAGAGCGGCGGGGCCCTTCCCGTCATCCGAGACGGTCACGTACAGGGCGTCGCCCTCGATCCGGGTCGTGATGGTGACAGAGGTGGCCTCGGCGGCGTGCTTGATCACGTTCGTCACGGCCTCCTGGGCGATGCGGTGGGCGGCGGTCGCGATCGTGGGAGGCACGCGAGAGTCCTCGGCGTCCAGCTCCGCCCGCGTGGTAAGCCCGGCGCGCTGCGCGGACTCCACAACGGTCCGGATGCCCTCCAGGCCATGAGGCGCGAGGTCGCGCCGGCCACGCCGCTCCGGGGAGGACAGCAGGGACACGGTCGTTCGCAGCTCGCGCAGGGATCGCGAGGTGGCGTCCGCAACGTTCGCCAGCGAACGGACCGCCGCCTCATCGTCCCGCCCGACGGCCTCGCGGGCCACGTTGGCATGCACGGTGGCGATCGCCAGGGCGTGCCCGATCGTGTCGTGCAGGTCGCGGGCGATGCCGAGCCGTTCCTCCTGCATGGCCTGTTCGGCGCGGTGGCGTTCGCGCTCGCGTTCCAGAGTGACGATGCGCTGCTGCTGTTCATGGAGCTGACGACGCCCCCGCACCGTGGACGCGAGTGCGATGGCGCATCCGATCAGAGCCGCGTTGGTCAACAGGTCATAGCTGAGGACGTCGCCCTGTTCGCGCTCGTTGACGACGCGGAAGAACGCCGACACGCCCAGCAGCACCAACCCGCCGCCCACCGGCCACCGGATGTCGCGGCGTTCGGCCGCGAAGTACAGGGCCGCCGCCGCGGGGACGGCCATGCCGATGGGCGGGTGATCCATGGCGTAATAGAGGAAGATGCCGAGAACGGTCACCACGAGGACCGAGAGCGGGGCCACCCGATGGGCGAGCAGGACGAGGCCGAACCCGCACGCGAAGGCGTACGCTCCCCACCCGTGGTAGCCGCTGCTCGGGGCGCCCGCGGCGATGACGAACGAGACCGCGACCGCCTGGCCGAGGGCCACCAGGGCCAGGACCACCCCTTCGGGGACACCGTCCGCGTCCCGCCGTCCTTGCTGCTGGAGCATGCCGCGCCCTCTGCCCTCGCCCTTCTCTTCCCTTTGTCCCGCTTCCCGCCTGTGCTCGTTCACCGAGGCATGTGTGTGGCTGGCCGGTTTCGCTCTCCAGTGTGCGGGGTCCGATTCGCGGGCTCAGTCCGCGGAGCTTCGGCATCCGGAGTCAATGTGCGGAGCTTCGGCGCCGGACCCCGTGGGCGGAGCTTCGGTCACTGGTTCCAGTGTGCGGCCTCGTGCGCCGCCGAATGCGCGAAACCGCACGGATGTCGCTTCTCGACGTACAAGCGGACCGGGAGATGACTCCTGCGGGGCGATGTGGGTGAGCGCGGCGCATCCGTATGTTCGACCGCGTGACAGCGAACATGCCTTCCCCGCCGAACCACCGGCCGGAGTCCCCTCTTCACTCGGTCAACTGGCCGCTCGTCCTCGGGCTGGCCGCCATCGCCTTCGTCAGACCGTTGTTCTCCATCGTGGGCCTGTCGGATGCGTTGGGGAAGCCGGCGACCCCCATCGTCCTTACGGTGGCGATCTCCCTGGCGTGGATCCTCATCGTGGGCCTGACCCGGGTACGGCGCCCCGTCCTGACACCGGCGCTCGCGGGAGCCGCGTATGGGGTCTTCGCCATCGCGACCAGCGGCCTGCTGGTGAGGGGAATCCCCGTGGCCCTCTTCGGCAGCACGTCGATCCTCATCACCAACGTGGTGTGGGGAACTGCCTGCGGCCTGCTCGCCCTCCTGCTGCAACGAATGCGCGGGGTGCGTTGACCCCTGTCCAGCAGTCATCCCGAGTAACGGCCTTCCAGACCTTCAAGGCCGTGTCTGCGCGCTCGCCGACGGCGCAGATGCGGGCATGCGCAACACTCGTCGAACGCCTCGCCAACATTCCCACGCCGGCAGGCTCCCCTCGCGGAAGACAGTCCGCTCACCGAATCGGTAAGGTCGGGTCGCCCGAGGATGAGACTCCTTCGGGCGACCCGACCTTGCTGAGACTCACTTCGGGGGCGCGTACGAACTCGAGTGACAGGTAAGAGCCGAGTACCGATGTCTTCAGGTCGATCCGTGGGCCGCCGGAAATATGATCATCGCTACCGCCGATCTCTGCGTTCTGTCAGTCCCGAAGGCCGATCGCCCGGTACAGGGGCGGCGCCCTGTCATGGGATCGGGCGGTCACTGATCCGGCAGCCGTGTGGCCGCTCGGGGCGTTCGCTTGTCCAGCCGGCCTCAGGTGCCCACGCCTGGTAGTTCATGGCCGTCCCCTTCGCGATCCCCTCCGCGCTCTCGGCCGCGCTCTCGGCCGCGCTCTCGGCCGCGCTCTCGGCCGCGCTGAAAGCGTGGGCCAGGATAGTGCCGGTCCGCGGGCCGAGGATGGTGGAGTACCGCTCGGCCACCTCGGTGGTGGAGTACCGCTCGGCCACCTCGGTGTCAGCGCCGAACTGGGCGGAGGAACCCTCGCTCTTCACGAAGGTGACCGCGATGCCCGGGCGTCCCAGCGGGTCGGTGACCGAGCCGCCCACGGTGGTGGTCGGCAGCCCGGCGAGAAGGCGCAGGGTGGCCGCCCGGACCGAAGGCTTGACCGGCAGTTCCAGCAGTGCCCATCTGGAGCAACCCCACTGACCTCGGCAGCGCGCGGGAAATCCTCCAGATCAGAATCTGTTCGTGCATCTCTAATCGCGGTCGCATTTACCGGCCGTGCTCGTCCTGCTGCACTGCGGTGATGCGCGGTGCCACGTAGCGGACGTGCACACGGGTAACGCGCCACCGCTTGATCTGGTCCAGATGTAGATCCCCGAGATGGCAGAGACACTCTGGCGAGGGAAGATTCGCTCCTCCCTCGCGGTCGGCTCGCAACCGACGTCCAGGCATGCGGGACCTGTCCCCGGACATGCGAGAAGGGGCCCACGCGAGCCCCGGTATAAAACCGGGCTCGCATGAACCCCTTCTCCAAAGATTGTCCGGCGGTGACCTACTCT
>NZ_JBFAIA010000292.1:0-6009 GCF_040654455.1 Nonomuraea sp. NPDC050691 | reverse complement strand
CGTCCCACGCCGGCCGACCCCGAGCTGCTGGCCCTGACCGGGGTGTGGCACTGGGCGCCCCCGGGGCCGGCTACTTGCGCTGCTGGGAGGAGGAGGCGCCGCCGCCCTTGCGCTTCTCCCGGATCTTCATGGTCACCTCGATCGGCGACCCGGCGAAGCCGAACTCCTCGCGGATGCGCCGCTCGATGAAGCGCCGGTACGTCTCCTCCAGCCACCCCGAGGTGAACAGCACGAACTTCGGCGGCTCCACCGACGCCTGGGTGGCGAAGAGGATCTTCGGCTGCTTGCCGCCCCGCACCGGCGGCGGCGTCTGCTGCACCAGCTCGGTCAGGAACGCGTTGAGCCTGGCGGTGGGGACTCGCGTGGACCACGACTCCAGCGCCTTCTCCAGGGCCGGGACGAGCCGCTCGACGTGGCGGCCGGTGCGGGCGGAGATGTTGACCCGCAGCGCCCACGGGGTGCGCACGAGCTGCCGGTCGATCTCCTTCTCCAGGTAGTAGCGGCGGTCCTCGTCGACGAGGTCCCACTTGTTGAACGCCACCACCATGGCCCGGCCCGACTCGATCACCAGGCCGATGATCCGCAGGTCCTGCTCCGTGAGCGGCTCGCTGGCGTCGATGAGCACGACCGCCACCTCCGAGCGCTCCAGCGCGGAACGGGTGCGCATGGCCGCGTAGAAGTCGGCGCCCTGCAGCTCGCGGTCGCGCCGCCGGATGCCGGCCGTGTCGACGAAGCGCCAGGTGCGCCCACCCAGCTCGATCAGCTCGTCCACCGGGTCGCGGGTGGTGCCGGCCATCGGGTCGACCAGCACCCGCTCCTCACCGGCGAGCTTGTTCAGCAGCGAGGACTTGCCGACGTTGGGCTTGCCGAGCAGCGCCACCCGGGCCGGGCCGCGCTCGGTGGCGAAGGTCTCGCGCGGCGTCTCCGGCAGCGCGTCGAGCACGACGTCGAGCAGGTCGCCGCTGGAACGGCCGTGCAGGGCCGAGACGGGGTACGGCTCGCCGAGGCCGAGCCCCCACAGCCCGGCGGCCTCCAGCTCGAGCTGCTGGTTGTCGACCTTGTTGGCGGCCAGGATGACCGGCTTGCCGGCCTGGCGCAGCACCGAGCCGACGATCTCGTCGGCGTCGGTCGCGCCCACGGTCGCGTCGACCACGAACACGATGACGTCGGCCAGCTCGACCGCGACCTGCGCCTGCTCGGCGATGCGCAGCCCCATGCCGGTGGCGTCGGGGTCCCAGCCGCCGGTGTCGACGACAGTGAAGCGCTTGCCGCGCCAGTTGGCCTCGTAGGTCACCCGGTCGCGGGTGACGCCGGGCACATCCTCGACGACCGCCTCGCGGCGGCCGATGATGCGGTTGACCAGCGTGGACTTGCCCACGTTCGGGCGGCCGACGATGGCGACGACGGGCAGCGGGCCGCTGTCGTCGTGGTCTTCGGACAATGCGAGGTCGTCGAGTTCAGCCTCGACCCAGTCCCCCGTAGACACGATGTTTCATCCTTAGTGAGTCCCGCACCGTTCAGGCGCGCTCGTAGTGGTGGCCGGCAGGGCCGCTCCGCGCCGCGGAACCGCCCCGCTCCTCGACCAGTCTCAGCACCTCCGCGATGACCTGCTTCAGGTCGAGCGCGGTGGTGTCGAGCTCGACGGCGCCATCCGCCATCGAGAGAGGATCGGTCTTGCGTGTCGAGTCGAGCGTGTCGCGCTTGGCCAGCTCGGCCTGCTGGGCCTCCACCGTGGTGGTCTCGGCCCCGGTGCCGGACGGCGCGGCGCCGGACAGCTCCGCGTGGCGGCGCCGCGCGCGGGCCTCCGCGCTGGCCGTCAGGTAGATCTTGAGCGTGGCGTCGGGCGCGACGACGGTGCCGATGTCGCGGCCCTCGACCACGATGCCGCCCTCGCCGATGATCTGCCGCTGCAGGGCCACGAGCCGGGCCCGCACCTCGGGCACGGCCGCGACCAGCGAGACGGCCCCGGTGACCCGGGAGCCCCGGATGGGGCCCGCCACGTCGACGCCGTCGACGTGGATCGACGGCGCGTCGGGGTCGGTGCCGGAGACGATCTCGGGCTCGACGGCCCGCGCCGCGACCGCGTCGGTGTCGGCGGGGTCGACACCCTGCTCCAGCACCCACCAGGTCATCGCCCTGTACATGGCGCCGGTGTCGAGGTAGCGCAGCCCGAGGGCCTTGGCAACCCCGCGCGACGCGCTCGACTTGCCCGACCCCGAAGGGCCGTCCATGGCGACGACCAGACCGGCCACGGCCTCTCCTTCTCCACGCTGTCCCGACCTGAACAGGCCGCTTCGGCCTGAAGCGGTCCACGCTGTTCACTCGACCTGAAGAGGCTACCGCCTCACGCCCCTTCCGGCGTCCGCGCGCACCCCGCCCACCCCCGCCCGCATTCCGGAGCCATCCCCGCACGCACCCCGGCCTACCCCCGCACTCGCCCCCGCACGGGGGACGACTAAGGGAGGGCATTCCGGAAAGGGACCGTACATGGACGGACGGGTGACGGTGGTGGTGGCCACCAGGAATCGGCGGCGCGCGCTGGCCGGGTCCCTCCCCCACCACCCGCGCCCCGCCGTCCTCGTCGACAACGGCTCCACCGACGGCAGCCCCGGCTTCGTCCGCCGCCACTTCCCGGACGTCACCGTCGTCGAGGCCGGGCGCAACCTGGGCGCCCCCGCCCGGAACGTGGGCGTGCGCATGGCGGGCACCCCGTACGTGGCCTTCGCCGACGACGACTCCTGGTGGGCGCCCGGCGCGCTGGCCCGCGCGGCGGACGTCCTCGACGCGCACCCGCGCCTGGCCGTGCTGGCCGCCCGCGTCCTGGTCGGCCCGGAGGAGCGCCTGGACCCGGTGTGCGAGGAGATGGCCCGCTCCCCGCTCGGCCGCGATCCGGACCTGCCCGGCCCGAGCGTGCTCGGCTTCCTCGCGTGCGGGGCCGTGGTGCGCAGGGACGCGTTCCTGGAGGCCGGCGGGTTCGACGACGTGATCTTCTTCTTCGGCGAGGAGGAACGCCTGGCCGTGGACCTGGCCGCGAAGGGCTGGGGGCTCGCCTACGTCGACGACGTCGTGGCGCACCACCATCCGTCGCCGTCCAGGGACCCGCGCGGGCGCAAGGAGCTCGCCACCCGCAACTCCGTGCTCACGGCTGTGCTGCGCCGCCCGTGGAGCGTCGTGGCGCGCCGCTCGCTGGCCGCCCTCCGGCAGGGCCCGAACGGCTGGCGGGGGCTGCGCACGGCCGTTCCGAGGCTGCGCCCGGCGCTGGCCCAGCGGCGCGAGCTGCCCCCCGCGGTCGAACGGGCCCGCCGCCTGCTGGAGGACGGCAGATGACCCCGGACATCCCCGGGGAAGGCCACGGCATCCGGGCCCCGCATGTCACTGCGGTACGGGCCGGGGTCAGGGGACCTGCCAGCCCCGCTCATGCAGGGCCCGGGTGAGGACGGGCGCCGCGTCCGGCTGCACCGACACCTCGGCGATGCCCAGCGGCAGGCCCGGCGCGTGCTCCAGCCGCACGTCCTCGACGTTGACCCCCACCTCGTCGCACACCTGGAACAGCTTGGCGAGCTGGCCGGGACGGTCGCCGATGACCACCTGGACCACCACGTAGGAGGAGGCGGGACCGCCGTGCTTGCCCGGGATGCGCCCGTGGCCCGCGACGCCCCGTTTGAGGAGCTGGGTGATGTCGGTGGAGGCGGTGCCGTCGCCCTCGGCCAGCGCCCGCAACGCGGACGCCGCCTCGGCCAGGTCACGCGAGACGGCCTCCAGCACCTCGGCGACGGGCGCCGCGTTGCCGGACAGGATGCCGAGCCACAGGCCGGGGTCGCCGCCCGCGATCCGGGTGACGTCGCGCACGCCCTGCCCGGCCAGCCCGAGCGCGACCTCGGAAGCGTCGGCAAGGCGCGCGGCCACGGCCGAGGCGGTCACGTGGGGCGCGTGGGAGACCACGGCGACGGCCCGGTCGTGGTCGCCGGCGTCCACCTCGACGGGGTTGGCCCCGCACAGCTCCACCAGGCGCAGCACCGCCGCCCTGGCCTCCGTGGAGCTCTCGGGGGTGGGGCAGAGCGCCCACGGCCGTCCCAGGAACAGGTCGGCCCGCGCCGCCCCGGGGCCGGACTTCTCGCGTCCGGCCAGCGGATGTGAGGCGACGTACGCGCCCAGGTCGCAGCCGAGGCGGCGGGCCTCGTCGATGGGCAGGGCCTTGACGCTGGCCACGTCGGTGTAGTGGGTGGCGGCGCCGGCCCGCTGGAGGGCGAGCAGTTCGGTGGCGACGTGCGCGGGCGGCACCGCGATCACCGCGAGGTCCACCCGCTCACCGCCGGCCGGGGCCGCGCCGCCCGCATCGGCGGCGGGAGCGGGGTGCCACTCCTCGCCCGCGCCCAGCTCGCGGGCCAGGCGCATCGCGCCCTGGTCGCGGTCGGCGAGCAGGACGCGCACCCCCTGCCCGCGCAGCGCCAGCGCCATGGAGGTGCCGATGAGGCCGGTGCCGACGACGAGCACGGTACGCAGTTCGGAGGCCATGTCGATGTCCTGGTCGATGTCGGGTGAGCCGGGCCGGGTGGAAGGGCGCCGCTACTGGGCGATGTCCTGGCGCAGGGCCACGGCGCCGCGCAGGTAGACGTGCTGGATCGCCGAGCGCGGCTTGTCGGTCTCGACGTGCGCCATGAGCCGCACCACGCGCGGCAGCGCGCCCGGCACGTCGATCTCGGTGCAGCAGATGAGCGGCACCTCATGGAAGCCCAGCTTACGCGCCGCCAGCGCCGGGAACTCCGACTTCAGGTCGGGTGTGGCGGTGAACAGCACGCTGATCACGTCGTCGGTGGTGAGCTGGTTGCGCTCCATCAACGCGGCGACGAGCTCGGTCGTGCCCTCGATGATGGCGTCACGGTCGTCGGAGTCCACCTGGATCGCGCCGCGGATCGCCCGGACCATGGTGATCTGTCCCCTCTACATAAGCGGTGGAGCCCGTGCGAACCTCCGCACGGGCTCCTGCGTTCTGATCAGATTACAGCTTCACGGCCGCGTAAAGCTCGCCCACTTCCTTCAGAGTGAGCGCGCGCACGGTGCCGGGCTTGGTCCGGCCGAGCTTGACCGGCCCGAACTCGATCCTGGCCAGGTCGATGACCCGGTGGCCGGACTCCTCCAGCAGGCGCCGCACCACGTGCTTGCGGCCCTCGTGCAGCACGACCTCGACCAGCGCCTGCTGGCCGTGCTCCTGCACGATCGTGAAGCTGTCCACCTTGACCAGGCCGTCCTCCAGCTCGACGCCCTGCCTCAGCCTGCGGCCGAGGTCGCGCGGGATGGGACCCGGCACCTTGGCCCAGTACTTCTTCTGCACGCCGTAGCTGGGGTGGGTCAGCCGGTTGGCCAGCTCGCCGTCGTTGGTGAGCAGCAGCAGCCCCTCGGTCTCGGTGTCGAGCCGGCCCACGTGGAACAGGCGCGGGGCCAGCTCCTCGACGTAGTCGGCCAGGCACGGGCGGCCCTGGGGGTCGCTCATGGTGGACACGACGCCGATGGGCTTGTTCAGGGCGTAGTAGACGAGGTCGGGAGCGGTCGGGATGCGCTTGCCGTCGACGTGGATGACCTGCGTGGCGGGATCGACCTTGGCGCCGAACCTGCGCACGACCTGGCCGTTCACGGTGACGCGGCCGTCGCCGATCATCTCCTCGCAGGCGCGGCGGCTGGCCACTCCCGCCTGGGCGAGGACCTTCTGCAGGCGTACGCCGTCGGGGACCTCGGTGGTGTCGCGCTCGTCGGTGTAGCCCTCGGGGTAGAGGTCACGGTCGCGCAGGGGCTGGCGGGCCGTCTTGAACCGGTCGCGGGGCGCTTCGCCGCCGCGGCCCGCCGTCTGCGCGCCACTGCCCGTGCCCCGGGAGAAACGGCCGGCGCCGGAGGAGCCGGAGCCGCCGTAGCCGTCACGCCGCGAGCCGCCGCCCGCGGACGAGGGCCGGCCTCCGGAGGAGGGGCGGCCGATGGTCTGGACGCCGTCGCGGCGGGAGCCGCGCGGCTAGATCG